>NZ_JACRWG010000016.1:0-40428 GCF_014306455.1 Catenibacterium faecis | reverse complement strand
AAGGCGATACAGAAATATAAGGCGACACATTATGCATAAAAAAATTGCCTGCCACTACGTGGCAGGCAAGGGTACATGTTTTTAATTATTTCACCTGTCTACTTGACAGGGGCGGTTCAAAATGAAAATCAGTTGTCTTTTTTTATGTAAATTAATTCACAAAGTGACAAATCCACTCATCTGTCACTTGAATGATAACACTTACAATGTTAACATGAAGTCAGAAAAGTTAATTAAAAGGAGATCGATAATCATGTATAAGTTCATGTTAAATGAAACAAGTTATCATGGAGCAGGTGCTATTAAAGCTGTTCCTGAAGAAATTAAAGCAAGAGGATTTAAGAAAGTATTTGTTGCTTCTGACCCTGATTTAGTAAAGTTTGGTGTTACTAAGAAAGTAACTGATTTATTAGATGAAGCTGGTATTGAATATGTTCTTTACAGCAACATTAAACCAAACCCAACTATTGAAAACGTACAGACTGGTGTTGCTGCATTCAAAGAAGCAGGCGCTGACTGTATCGTAGCTATCGGTGGTGGATCTTCAATGGATACATCTAAAGCAATCGGTATCATCATTACAAACCCTGAATTTGCTGATGTACGTTCATTAGAAGGTGTTGCACCAACTAAGAATCCTTGTGCTCCAATCATCGCTGTTCCTACTACTGCAGGTACTGCTGCTGAAGTTACAATCAACTATGTAATTACTGATGTTGAAAAGAAACGTAAATTCGTATGTGTAGATAGTCATGATATTCCAGTAGTTGCTGTTGTTGACCCAGACATTATGTCTTCAATGCCAAAAGGATTAACTGCTGCTACAGGTATGGATGCTTTAACTCATGCTATTGAAGGTTATATTACTAAAGGTGCTTGGGAACTTTCAGATATGTTCCATATTAAAGCTATCGAAATCATCGCTCGTTCATTAAGAGGTGCTGTTGAAAACACTGCTGAAGGACGTGAAGGTATGGCTTTAGGTCAGTATGTTGCTGGTATGGGATTCTCTAACGTAGGTTTAGGTGTTGACCATTCTATGGCTCATACATTAAGTGCTTACTATGATATGCCTCATGGTAAAGCTTGTGCAATCTTACTTCCAACAACTATGGAATACAATGCTGAATATACTGGTGAAAAGTATAAAGACATCGCTAAGGCAATGGGTGTTGAAGGTGTAGATGGTATGACTCAGGAAGAATACCGTAAAGCTGCTGTAGATGCTGTTAAGAAGTTAGGTGAAGATGTTGGTATCGAAATGACTCTTAAGGGTGTTGTTAAGGAAGAAGATATTCCTCAGTTAGCTAAGGATGCATATGCTGATGCTTGCCGTCCAGGTAACCCAAGAGATACTTCAGTTGAAGATATTGAAGCATTATATAGATCATTACTTAAATAATAATCATTCATCGGGAGGAACATTTGTTCCTCCTTTTTGTTTTTTATTGATGTTTCTTATAAAAAATGTATAATAGAATTGTGCTTTTGTATATAGCACTCAATATAGTTATTAAAGGAGTATGATAGTGTCGTGGACTCGAGTCAGATAATGATGGTTGTTATTTTTATTTTATTGATTGGATTGTCAGGCTTATTTTCTAGTGCAGAAACTGCATTTATGTCTGTTTCTAAGATTAGAGTAAAGACTGTAAGTGAGGATGAAGAGGATCCCCATCATGCAAAAGCTTTAATTGTTTCTAATCTTTTAGAAGATACAGATCATTTGTTAAGTACAATTCTAGTAGGCAATAACCTTGTTAACATTTTAGCTTCTTCATTAACTACATCTTTTGTAATTAGTGTATTTGGTAATGAAGGAACAGGTGTTGCGGTTGCAACAGGGTTTGTTACGTTAATGATTCTTATTTTTGGTGAAATTACACCAAAGACTTTAGCTGTAAGTAAAGCAGAAGCATTATGTTATAGATTCTGTCGTTTTATTCAATTTATAAATTTTATATTTACACCAGTTGTCGTTATCTTAACTGCAGTGTCTCATGGCTTAATTCATATATTAGGTGGTAATATTGATCCACAGCCTACACTTTCTGAAGAAGACTTAAAAACAATTGTAAACGTGTCTCATGAAGAAGGTGTATTAGAAGATGAAGAAAAAGAAATGATGCATAATATCTTTGATTTTGGTGATACTGATATTAAAGAAATCATGACACCACGTATTCATGTGGCTACAGTTGATTATGATGCGACTTATGATGAAGTGGTTGCTGTATTACAGGAATCGCAATATTCTCGTTTACCAGTTCTTTCAGAAGAGGGTGATGAGATTGTTGGTGTATTACATATCAAGGATATCTTAATGAAGCCTGTTGATCATGAACATTTCCAGGTGAAAGATTATATGCGAGATGCTTATTTCGTTTATGAATTTAATCATATTTCAGATGTTTTTGCTTCTATGCGTAAGGAACATGTGTCTTTATCAGTTGTATTAGATGAATATGGTGTTATGGCTGGTATTGTGACATTAGAAGATATTGTTGAAGAAATTGTTGGTGAAATCGATGATGAATATGATGACAATAGTGAAGAAGTAAAGAAAATCTCTAAGAATGTCTATTTAGTAGACGGCAGTTTAAACATAGATGAAGTCAATGACCGTTGTGGTACAGAATTCGCTTCTGAAGAATTTGAATCTATTGGTGGTCTTGTCTTAGGTCAGGTGAATGGTTCACCCAACCCTCATCAAAAGGTTTATGTAGATGACTGTATGTTTATTATTGAAAAGATTGATAAAAACAGAATTGAATTATTAAGACTTATTATTCCAGAAGAGGAAAGTCAAAAAGAAAATGAAGAAAAACACGATTAAAGTGTTTTTTCTTTTGGAGGTGAGCAGTCATGAAAGATATATATAATAAAGCAATGGCTATATATGATGACTATCGTTATTATGTACCAAGCTTCTCTAGCGCCGCTTTATCATTTTATCTTATCATCCTGCTGATCCCTTCTATGACTATTATTGCAGTTGTAACATCTTCTTTGCATATAAGTGTAGATATTCTAGAGATGGGTATTAAAGAGTTTATACAGCCAGCTTATGCAGAGATGTTGATTGATACATTAAAGGGCAGTTCTTTAAATACAGTCTCTATATTAGTGTTTATTTGGTCTTTTTATGCTGTATCTAGAGGTGTAGGAAATATCTATGATATTTCTAAGAAGATGTTTGCGATAGAAGAAAGAACTGAATCAGTGATTGCATGGTATATCTATGTCTTTAAGGTGACAATGTTGTTACTTGGTACATTATTGATTTCTATTGTATTACTTGCAACAGGACCTATATCTAAAGCATTTCATTTTTTATATGGCATTGCATTTATGCGCTTTGTCCTATTATTTCTTATTATGGTCCTATTTTTTATGGCTATCTATATGATAGTCCCAAGAGAACGTATCACATATCATGAAGCCCTTCAGGGAGCCTTTATAACTTCTGGTGGGATAGTGATTTTATATATTGCATTAAACTATTATTTTAAATATGCAGATTTTACATCTTTATATGGACCACTTACCTCAATCTGTGTTATCTTATTTGTATTTGATTGGGCAAGTGAGATTTTCTATGTAGGAATGTATTTAACTCATATTGCATACTTGAGGAGGAACAACGCAAAATGGCAAGAGAAGATTTTGGAAAGAGTAAACCAAGAAGAAAAAGCTTTAACAACGACAGAAAACCTAGAAAGGATAGCCGTAAAGGGTTCAACAAGGGGTCTGATAAAGGCTATAAGAAAGAAAATAGAGGGCCAAGAAAAGACTTTGACAGAAAGCCAAGAAGAGATTTTGACAGAAAACCAAGAGAAGACTTCGATAAGAAACCAAGAAGAGATTTTGATAGAAAACCAAGAGAAGACTTCGATAAGAAATCAGCAAGAGAATTTGATTCAAAACCAAGAAGATTTTCATCAAAACCAAGAAAAGAAAGAGAAGAAATAAACATCAAGAAGCTTGGTATTAATGGTGAAGGTATTGGTTATATTAAGAAGAAGGTTATCTTTGTACAGAATGCTTTACCATTAGAAATGGTTGAAGTAGAAATTGATAAGAAGACACAGACTTATATGTTAGGTCATGTGACTGCATATAAGAAGCCTTCATCAGCAAGAAAGGATCCTGAATGTGATCAGTACAATCAGTGTATGGGATGTGCTTTAAAGCATATGAATTATGCTGATCAGTTAGTTCATAAACGTGAATTATTAAAAGAAACACTTCATAAATATACAGATTTATCTGTAAAAGACTTGGATATCAAGCCTGTTGTAGGAATGAAAGAGCCAGAACATTATCGTCATATCGTTGCTTTCCCAATTACTTATTTCAGTGGAAAGTTATGTGTGGGCGTTTACCAGCGTGAAACAAAGTTCCTTACTTTAATGGATCATTGTCCTCTTCAGACACAGAAGATCAATTCTTTACTAGTAAAGATTGAAGATATTCTTAATGCAAATAACTGTCGTGATTATAATGATAAGTTCAAGAAGGGCTTAAGATTCTTAATTGTTAGACAGATTGGTGAAGAAATGCAGGTAGCATTTGTTACTGGACAGGATGGTATCAGTCAGACTGTGACTAAAGAAATCGCTGCATTAGATGAAGTGACTGCATTATATTATACAGTGAATACATCTCGTTATCAGGATTTCTATGAACAGGGATTCAAGAGAATCTATGGTCAGACACATGCACAGTATAAGGATTTCAAGATTTCAGTACGTTCTGATATGATTCTTAACCCAGAAATGGATGATGAAAAGACAAGACAGATTTCTTCTTTATTAGATAAGAAGGAAGAAGTATTATCTATGGGTTGTGGTTCAGGAATTATGGAATTACAGCTTGAAAACAAAGTTGTCGCAATTGATGACAATAAGGTAAGTATCCATGATGCCACTGAAAACGCAAAGAGATTAGAATTAGACAACAAGTTATTTGTTGCAGGTCATGTCAATGATCAGGCAGCACATCATTTAAAGAATCATAGATATGATGCATTAATCATCAATGAAACTGTTGATGGTATGACTGAAGATTTATTGAAGTCTATTACTTTATCAGGTATTAAACATTTAATTATTGTATCTGATAACATGAGTACTCTCGCTAAAACATTACATCAATTAGAAGAAATGTATGATGTGAATACTATTATCTCTTTAGATAAAGAACCTCATACACCTCGCTTAGAAATTATTGTAGATTTAAAGCGTAAGTAATATGGAAATTGTATTAAGTATTATTTGTATTGTACTATTGGTTGTTGTTATTTATCTTCTCTATACAACACAGATGAAACTTCATGAGAAGATGGCTGAAACACAGGCAAATAGTTCATCTCTTGATAGACAATATAATTCTATTATTAGTATGTTAACTGATGCAAGTAGATCACTAGGTCAATCGGATACAAAAATTAATCAAATGATTAATGATATGCATGATATTAATGTAATTATGACCAATACAAAAAAGAGAGGGACATTTGGAGAATATCAGCTCTACCATATCCTATCTCTTTATTGTGGTGATAATTCACATATCTTTGAATCACAATATCATTTAAGTAATGGAAAAATAGGGGATGCAGCTTTACATTTACCAGGTAATACTAAAGTACTCATTATTGATTCTAAGTTTCCTATGGAAAACTATTTAAAGATAGTAGATAATCCTAAGGATGTTGTTTATCATAATGAATTCAAGAAGAATGTAAAGAAGCATATAGATGATATTTCTAGTAAATATATTACCGAGGAAACATTGGAAGAGGCAGTAATGTTTATTCCTAGTGAAGCTATCTATCTCTATTTATGTGATGAATGTGCTGATTTATATGATTATGCACATAATAAGAAGGTCTTGATGACATCTCCTTCTACACTTATGGGGGTTGTCTTTACACTTATAAATATCACTAAAGACTTTAATCGTTCTGAGAATATTAAAGAAATAGAACAACGTATTATTAAACTTAAAGAAGATACAAATCGTTTAGATGAACGTTATGACAGAGTCATGAAGAACTTAGCGACTCTTGAAAAGAGTCTTAAGGATCTCGCAATATCTAAAGATAAGATCAGTAAAACAATCAATCAAGCCTATGATGGTGCAATAGAAGAGGAGTAATCCTCTTCTATTTTTACGTAAAAAAGGAGGGGAAATAACCCCCTCCAGTCTAATTTACAGAATCACTTTTATTCATGCTTTCAAGATATGTAAATATATCTTTCGCATTATCACTATAATCACAACTCAAAACAGCTAATGACATCAATAAGAATAGATCACTATAATTACTTAATTCTAAGTCTATACCAATCGCATTGTCATCTCTTACTCCCACTAACTCCTGCTGCTCATGCGCAAAACCACGATCCACTGCCTGTGAAACAAGCAATTCGTAGTTTCCTTCATAATAGCTGGAAACAAAATCATTAAAATCCTTACCGACAATCTCTATTACATTTTCAATTGTCTCATCAGATTCTTCTGCAAGTGTATTGATAAACTGTTCTAACATCACAACAACATACTCAATTACACTATCCGCATTTGCAGTCTCTTCGTTATATATGACATACATGCCTTTGTCATCATAGTAAGATGTAAATAAATGTTTCATTAATCTTCTTTACCTAATGTTGCAACCATAACAGCTTTAATTGTATGAAGTCTATTTTCTGCTTCATCAAATACAACAGAGTTCTTGCTTCTGAATACTTCATCATCCACTTCACGAACATCTAATCCCTGTTCATGTTTTACTCTTGCTGTTTCTGTTTCGAAATCATGGTAAGATGGTAAACAATGCATAAATAATGTATTGTCATTATGTGTCTTACTCATTAATTCTTTGGTTACTTTAAATGGACTTAATAATTCCACTCTTGGCTTATATAATGATTCATCTTCACCCATTGAAACCCAGATATCAGTATAGATAACATCAGCACCATCAACTGCATCTGTATCATCAGTAATAGTCAAACTTCCACCAGACTTTTTACATTCTTCCTGACAATAAGCCACAACTTCTGAATCCATTTCTAATGATTTAGGACCTAAACATACAAAATGCATTCCCACTTTACATGCACCATACATTAATCCATAACAAACATTATTTCTAATATCACCAGTAAATACAAACTTAATTTCGTTTAAAGGCTTATCAAGATGTTCTTGAATAGTAAGGAAATCAGCTAAAGTCTGAGTAGGGTGGTCAACATCTGTTAAACCATTCCATACAGGTACTCCTGAATACTTAGCTAATGCTTCAACGTTTTCCTGTTTAAATCCTCTAAATTCAATTCCATCAAACATTCTACCTAATACTTTCGCTGTATCTTCAATTGACTCCTTCTTTCCCATCTGTGACTGAGTCAAGAAAGTAGCATGTCCTCCTTCATCAAGAACACCTACTTCAAAAGCACATCTTGTACGTGTAGATGTCTTTTCGAATAATAAGGCAATATTCTTACCTTCAAGTGAATGACCAATCTTTCCTGCTTTCTTCTTAGCCTTTAGCTTTTTAGCTAAGTCTAGAAGATAGTAGATTTCTTCTTTAGTATAATCCTTAAGTGTTAAAAAACTTCTCCCGTGTAAATCCATAACTATACTTCCTTTCTACTTATATTTCTTTACCTACTACTTTACCAATTTCTCTTAATTCTTCAATAAGTTTTGTATATTTTTTAGGCTTTAATGACTGAGCCCCATCACATAATGCATGTTCTGGATCATTATGTACTTCAATAAGTAATCCATCACATCCTGCTGCAACACTTGCCTTAGCCATTGGTTCTACTAACCACCATTTACCACCAGCATGTGATGGGTCAATGATGACAGGTAAATGAGTCATTTTTCTAAGTACTGGAATAGCCTGTAAGTCTAGAGTGTTTCTTGTATATGTTTCGAATGTTCTTACACCTCTTTCACATAGGATGACATTCTCATTACCACTTGCCATGATATATTCTGCACTCATGATCCATTCCTGATATGTTGCACTTAATCCTCTCTTTAATAGGATAGGCTTCTTAACTCTTGCACCTACTTCCTTAAGTAAAGTGAAGTTCTGCATGTTTCTTGCACCAATCTGAACTAAGTCTACCTTTTCATTGAATTCATCAATATCATCAGCACTCATAAGTTCTGATACGATTGGTAAACCTGTTTCCTTCTTAGCAGCCACTAAGTAATCTAAACCAGTAGAACCTAATCCCTGGAATGCATATGGAGATGTTCTAGGCTTGAATGCACCACCTCTAAGCATATTAGCTCCAGCTGCTTTTACTTCCTTCGCAATCGCAATTACCTGTTCTTCTGATTCTACAGAACAAGGACCAGCAATAAGAGCCATATGGCCTCCACCTACTTTAACACCATCTACATCCACAATAGTATCTTCAGGATGGAATGCACGGTTAGCTAATTTATAAGGCTGTTCAACTCTCATTACTTTTTCTACATTTGGTGAAACTTCAATATCTCTAGGATCTACTTTAGTAGTATCACCAATTACACCGATAATAGTTGTTTCATGACCAGTAGAAACATGTGGTTCTAAACCATAGCCTTCAATCTTGTCAGTTACTTTCTTAATATCATTTTCATCACATTTTGGTTTTAATACAATAATCATAATCTTTTCTCCTTTGGATATATAAAAAGTCCCTCTCGATTATAAGGACGAGAGGGACTTCGCGTTACCACCTTATTTTATCCATATATCACTATATAGACCTCTGTGAGTACTATCATACTCTGACGATATAACGGTCGTACCCGTGGATACCTACTTCATTTCAATATCCCGACTCCTTGATGTATTTCATCCACATGAATCATTCCCTCTCAGCACTAGGAACTCTCTGTAAATCCAAAAACTGAATGTTCTTTTCAATTCGTTGTCTTTTTTGTATATGAATCTAATATAAGAGCCTTAAAACCAAATGTCAATGATTTTTATATAGTAAGCGAATACATTTAGAAAAAAATAAAAATATTTCTTTTTATGCTACTTATATGAGTGAAAAATTATTCAAATAGTATATGTGCTAGAAAAAATCATGAGAAGCACATCAAAATAAACTATTTTTTTCTTGAAAACGTCTCCTATGCATACTATAATAATAACGTTGTCAATGCCCTTGTGATGAAATTGGTAGACATAGCAGACTCAAAATCTGCCGGCTTCAAACCCGTACCGGTTCGAGTCCGGTCAAGGGCACCAATTATTAACGATTAAGCTGGGATATATTCTCAGCTTTTTTTGTGCGCAAAAAAAGGAATAGATGACTATTCCTCACTAAATAATACTTCTTCTACAATAGCTGCAGCATCTCTAATACAATCAGGACAAGTTCTTAACAACTTACCTGTTTCTACACCTTTTAATACTTTACATGTAGTTGTAGAATTCTTTTCTTTAAATTTCTGCATGATTTCTCTAGATAACTTATAAGTACTTGCTTTACTATTTGGCTTATCTAGATTGCCTGTACTATTCTTACATCCTGCAAGAAGACATGCACCAGTAACAGCACCACAAGTCCCTTCCATGCAACCTACACCTAGACCTAAGCCTTCAGCTACCTTAAACATTGTTTCTTCATCCATACCTACAAGATCACAATAAGTACATGCAATAGCCTGTGCACAGTTATAACCCTTATCATGTCTCTTAATAGTTTCATCAATACGTGTCATATCCTTTACCTCCATTCACAATTCAATAGATGATCATTATAAATGCCAATAGCTTGTAAATAGCTATAGATAATTACAGGACCAACAAACTTGAAGCCACGCTTTTTCATATCTTGAGATATTTTAGTAGATAGTGCATCGCTTGCAGGAATCTCTTTTTCATCCACATAACGATGATCAATTACCTTAAAATCTACGAAAGACCAGATATAATGATCAAAATTGCCAAACTCTTCCTGTACCTTTAAGAAAGCTTTTGCATTACTAATAATACTATTGATCTTCAAACGATTATGAATAATCCCTTCAGCTTCATAGAGAGATTCTATTTTTTCTTTAGAATAAGAGGCAATCTTGTGATAATCAAAATCATCAAATGCCTGATTATAAGCTTCTTCCTTCTTTAAAATAGTATCCCAGGATAATCCTGCCTGCATGCCTTCAAGAACAAGCATCTTAAATAACATTTTTTCATCATGTGTTTCTTTACACCATTGATCATCATGATATTTGATTGCTTCTTTACTTTTAGCCCATGAACACCTCATTAAATAATCCTGCCACTCAAAATGTGATTAAATATGCTCACATCGAGATAATGTAAGTTCTCACGAACATTACTTACTATTTTATTGTGTATGCTTTTGATTGACCGAAATCATATCTACTCACAAGTTCTAGTACACTCCATAGTCGTAAATTCCCGAAATAGCCTTCGGTACATACCTACGTTTGCGTTCATTTATGCAACTTCGTAAGTCGTAGCATCTCTCAGATTAAGTGCAGCATTGAAATCTCTGTCTTCGATATAGCCACAGTCACATCTGAAAAGTCTATCTGAAAGCTTTAAATCTTTCTTGATATTCTTGCAGCAATGACATGTCTTGGATGATGGGAACCATCTATCTACTATTCGAAGTTCAATTCCAGTCTCCTTGCATTTAGCTAGAAGCTTTGTTTTAAATTCATAAAACTTCTGCGAAGCAACTGCCTTTGAAAGATGCTTGTTCTTCATCATTCCTGATACGTTTAGATCTTCAATCGTTATATGAGATGGCTTGGTTTTCACTATCTCTGCGATTGTCTTATTGATGTAATCAGTACGAATGTTGTCTATTCTATGATGAAGCTTCTGTATCTTAAGCCTTTGTTTTTGTATATTTCTTTTTTGAGTGGACCCTCCTTTCTTTATATTTTCATACTTTCGAGAAAGACTTCTCTGTTCTCGAATAAGCTTTTTTTCAAGCTTCTTTAATCTGGCAGATTTATTGATGTTCTTATAAGTTTTTCCATTAGAAACAATCGCAAAGTCCTTTAATCCAAGGTCAATGCCAATTCCTTCACCAGAATTACTGGCTATCCTTTTATCTGGGATTTCTATAAGAACTGAAACATAGTATCTGTCAGCCTTTATTGAGACATGACCGCTCTTAATTACGTATCCATCTTTTGTTGTGGGAATATATCCTTTTTCTTTGATGTGTATCCAGCCAAGTGACGGAATCTTGATTCTGTGTCTTTCGCAAAGGCAATCTTTAGGATTATTCCTTACAAAATACATCTTCACATCAGATCTGCCTTTCTTCTTAAATTTTGGAAAGGCACTCTTGTGATCAAAGAATCTTTTAAATGCGGTCTGTCCGTTATTTACTGCCTGTGTTACCGATTTTGAATAAGCTTCCTTGATCCAGGAATATTCTGGATGGCTCGGAAGAAACTCATTGTTAAGCCATACTCTAAACTGGCCGCTGCTCATAAACTTTTTGCCACTTTCATGAAGTTCCTTATTATGAGCAAGATAGAAGTTATAGATAAATCTGCAAGTACCTATTGTTTTACGAATCTTTACTTTCTGCTCCTCTGTTGGATTTATTTCCGTCTTGAAGCTCTTCAGCAATTTCCTCATCCCTTTCTATCAGTTTTTTTATACTTACGAAGCCCATTGCAGCCTGTAGGAGAACACATGAAATATTGAAACAATATCCTACACGAATTTTCCATCTGATTTCTAATCTAATTATAGTCTAAATGGAAAATCCATGTATTCAGTTCAGCTTCATGAACGCCGATTTATAGGCGTTTATAAAATTTGATTTTTTCTAACCTGTGATTTATGGGTATTCAAATAATTCTTTTACATTACAGAACTATCTTAAAAATGCAACTTGATTTAGTAAATGCTGATTATAAGTATAATAACACCTATTCGTTTGGGTTCGGTTTGCCTTTAAAGTTCCTTCTCTATCTCAACGTAATAATATCTTAACAGATATGCCTAAAAGTTCAGCAAAATCCATTAGTTTATAATTTGTGATATTTGATGTGTTCATTTTAACGTTCTTCTTTGAGGGGATTTGAACACATTCAAACACAATGGTTGATATATTCAGTTACTTATAGTTCCCTCCTTTTCACATTGTAGCATATCAAAAGTAGTCAACGCATCTATTTTTTTGTATAATAGTTCAGAAAGGACGTGAATTTATGGAACAATTTGATGCCCGTATGAAGTCTTTATTAAAAGATGAATATGATGACTTTAAGAAAGCTTTATTAGAAAAGCCAGTTAAAGGTTTATATTTAAATAGAAATAAGAAGAATGTAGAAAGAGTACTAGATCAGAACTATGTAGAACATCATCCTATTGTAGAAAATGGTTATCTCTATGATGAAAACTATCATCCGGGAAGAAGTGCTTATTTCCTTGCAGGACTTTATTATATCCAGGAACCAAGTGCGATGCTTGTAGCAGATGCATTACCTATTGAACCTGATGATTTTGTGTTAGATATGTGTGCGGCTCCAGGAGGTAAAAGCTGTGAGATTGCATCTCGATTAACTGGAGAAGGTGTATTAATTGCGAATGATATAGAAGCATCTCGTGCCCGTATTTTAAGTGAGAATATTGAACGTTTTGGTTTAGATAATACAATAGTCACAAATATAGATCCCATGCGCTTTACTAAACAATTTCAGGAAGCATTTGATAAGATTGTCTTAGATGCACCTTGTAGTGGAGAAGGGATGTTTAGAAAACTTGAACAGGCAATAGATACATGGAGTGAAGAAAAGGTATTAGAATGTGCTCATATTCAAAAGAATCTTTTAAAGGGTGCTTATGAAATGTTGAAGCAGGGTGGTATGGTTATTTATTCTACATGTACTTACTCATATGAAGAAAATGAAGCAATGGTTCATTATGCAGTGGATCAACTTGGCTTTGAATTACTTCCTCTTACTAAATCTCATGGTTTATGTCCAGGTGTTGATCTAGATGAAGTGGTGAGATGTTATCCTCATCATTATCGTGGAGAAGGGCACTTTATTGCCTTACTAAGAAAACCAGGCAATAGTCCAAGAAAACAAGTACGTACAATAAAACCTTCAGTTAATCTAGCGGACTTAAAGGTCTTAGAAGCTTTCTACCAGGAGAATCTCAATAAGAAAGTACCTTCATATATCATCGAAAATAATGGACATCTTTATGCAGTTAAGAAGAACTTCCCAGAACTAAAAGGAATCAGAGTATTACGTAATGGGCTCTATTTAGGTGAAGTGAGAAAGAATAGATTTATACCCAGCTATTCTCTTGCCCTAACTCTCACTAAACAAGATGTTAAAAGAAGTTATGACTATCCAAGTGAAAGTGAAGAAATCAAGAAATATATCCATGGTGAAACTTTAGAAGGAACAGGAGAAAAAGGCTTTGGTGTCATCTTTGTAGATGGTTATCCACTTTCTTTCTATAAAGAAAGCAATCAGGTTAAAAACTTATTTCCTAAGGGACTAAGACGATGAATCGTTACTTTAGCTTACGTGATGAAGTCTTACATCTTTTAGATGAAAAAAGTCATGGATATTATAAAAGAGATGCTATTGCACATATGTTTCAGGTAGAAACATTGTGTTTATTACTTGCAAAAGAAAGAAATCTAGATGAAGAATTATGTGCTATTATCGGTCTTCTTCATGATATTGCGGTTCCTATTTATTCTTCTAGTTTCCAGCATGCCACTCGTTCAAGTGAATTGGCAAAAGAATTACTGGATCCTATATTTAGCGAAGAAGAAAAGAACATTATTATAACTGCAATCAGTAATCATTCACATAAAGAACGCATAGATGATGTCTATAGTGAACTGATTAAAGATGCAGATTGTTGGAGTCACTATCTCGAAAAGACAGTTTTGAAGCATGAAGAATCAGAAAGGCTAAAACTTCTTAAGATTATGTGAATTTACATATGACATTGGGTTTTAATTGGAGTTGTGTTATAATTAACTGTGCGTAAAGGAAGGTGATTTTGTGAAAAGAGGACATAAAATAGTATCATTGCTTATTGCATGTGCGATGGTAACTCCGCTTGCTTTTTCTAATGTGAATACAGTAGAAGCGGCCAATAAATTTGAAGGTCAGGAAACAAAGTATTATAAGCTTTGTTCATCTAAGACACTTACTCGCTCAAATCAGAATACTTGTAAAGAGTTTAATAAATATTTAAAAACAAAAAGTGCAAGCTTAAAGAGTGAAATCAGCAGCAAACAGAGTAATGTTGATAGTGCAAAGCTATCTATTTCAGATGCAGCAAATAAGATTAATAGCTTAAATAGTCAGATCAATGAAGCCACTCAGAAGATTGCTTATATGAATACTGCAATCACAAATGCAGAAAACAATCTAAATGAAAAGAAGGCTTTATTAAAGGATAGAATTTATTCTATGCAGAGTCAGATGAATTCTAATGCCTATGTTGATTATTTATTTAATGCAAGTTCATTCTCAGATTTCTTCTCAAGAGCTGCAACTCTTAAGGATTTAACTTCTTATGAAACAGATTTAATGAATGAAATCAAGGAAGAACAGAAGCAGTTAGAAATTCAGAAACAGACACTTGTTGATACTCAGACTGCACTTAATGCACAGAAGAGTCAGGCTGAAGAATTACAGAAAACATTAGTTGCAAAACTTGAAGCTGAGCAGAAAGCTTTACAGGATAAGCAGAGTGATTTATCTGACAATGAAAGTAACATTGGTACAATTGCCCAGAACTTAGTTGAATTAAGTAAGGCATCAGATGAATCTAAAGTAAGTGGTGTAACTCATGCAACACCAAACAAGAACAACAGTTCTTCTAGTAATAGTGGTTCTTCTAATAATGGAGGATCATCAAACAACAGTGGTTCATCAAACAATGGTGGAGGGAATACAATACCAACACCAACACCTAGTCCAGACCAGTCTTCTAGAGGTCTTGCGATTGCGAACAAAGCATTAACACGTCAGGGTTATATGTATTCATGGGGTGGATGTCACTCTATGAGTCAGATTGCGAATCCTAATTGGACTAAGTTTGACTGTTCAGGTCTAGTTAACTGGGCTCATTATCAGGCTGGTGTTAATATTGGATCAAATACGACTAAGACATTATGTGGTGTAGGAACACAGGTGGATCGTGGTTCTATGCAGGCTGGTGATATTATCTTATTTAGTTCAAATGGTTCATATTCTGGTGTTCATCATGTCGGTATCTATATTGGCGGTAACCGTATGGTACATGCCCCTTCAAGTGGTAAACCAGTACAGGTTGCAACATTAGGAAATGGTTATTGGCAAAGAGAATTCTACCAGGCAAGAAGATGTTATTAAAGGAATGCAAGGCATTCCTTTTTTAGCGCAAATAAAAAAACGGTTTAACCGTTTTTCTTTTTTAAGATGACTTTTGTAACGATAATGATTAATACTAATACAATCGCAGATGAAATATAGAAAGTATTCATTAGTGGTGGTTTACTGAACCATTTAGTAGACTTTGCAATCATACGTGCAGCTAAAGCAATTGAGTAACCAGTAGAAGCAGCGCCTACTAAAGCAAGTAATGCTTTGAATAATTTTCCTGTAACTTCAGTAAATAAAATTGCGATTGCAAGAGTACATAACGCAATGAATATATAAATGACTAATTGCATCGGGGAAACCTCCTTTTCACACTTAGTAAAAGATATCATAAAATCCCCCTTTTTGCAATTGTGTTCGATTAATTAAACAGTAATATGTAAATTATGTGAAAATGTGAGATAATAAGGGTGGAGTGTGGACAAATAATGTCCTGTTTGGTACTATTATTCGTGATAAGGAAAGAGGTAAAAAACTTATGAGAAGAAAGAGAAATTATAATTATTCTCCTTACAGTCGTCGTAGAAGAATAAGATGGGATAATGTCTTGAAGGTTGTTATTCCTGTTGTTGTAGTACTTGTATTAGTAATCACATTTAACTTTTCACGTATTAGACTTGCAATGAAAGGCTATTCATGGTCGCAGCAGTCTGCTGTATTAAAGCTAACAAGTGATAAAGTGAAGATTGTGATTGATGATGATTATTTAGATCATATTGATTCATGGTTAAAACATTCTAAGGATGTTAAGTATTATGCTGATTTTGAACAATATCAGTCTCTTCATAAGAAGATGAAAGCTGCTGATGTAGTAGATACATTATCACCAATGTTAGATGACCAGATTCCTGCTTTAAAGAAGAATGGGTATACTGAAAAACAGATTTGGACGATCTTAAAGACAGCTGATAGTGATGATTTAGATTATATTCTAGAAAAAGGCTATAGCTATAATACGATGAAGAATTATATGGCTGTATCTGGATTCAAGTTCAAGGATATGGATAAATATGAAGAGGCTTATAAATCAAGTAAGAATTATAACTATGCTGTATTAAGTACATCTTATCCATTTATTGGAGATTCTACTAAAGAAGCGACTAGACATACTATTACTGATCCAGCACGTTATACAACTCTTGTAAAGAAAGGTTTATACCTTCCTTCTAGTTATAAACCATCTGATTTAGTCACACCTGATAAGAAATATATCACTAAGAAATGTGATCATCCAAAATTAAGAAAAGATGCTTATAAGGCATTCCTTGCTATGCGTAAAGCAGGTGAAAAGGAAGGCTACTATATCATGATCAATAGTGGTTATCGTTCTTATGATGAACAGAGTGAAATCTATAAGGAATATAAACAGAAGTGGGGAGAACTTTACGCAATTCAGCACGTAGCTTTACCTGGAGCAAGTGAACACCAGACAGGACTTGGTATCGATATGAGTTCTGAAAGTGTCGATGAAGGTAAGAGACTTGTATTTGGTGATACATCAGAATATAAGTGGGCATGTAAAAATGCTCATAAATATGGCTTTGTATTACGTTTTGCGGATGGTACTTCTAATATTACAGGTATTACACAGGAACCTTGGCATTTCCGTTATGTAGGTAAAAAAGCTGCTAAGATCATGTATGAAAACAACTGGACATTAGAAGAATATTGTCTTTATACAGGAGACCTTCCTGCATTAAAATCATAATGAATCCGGCATTTGCCGGATTTTTTTAAAGGAGAAAAGAAACATGTTAAGTATGGTAGAGTATGTGCATGAACGTATGCATACATATGATAATTTAGAAATAGGTGTAGATTTCACAATGGGTAATGGCCATGATACAAAGAGTTTAATTGAATGCTGTAAGGAAGTCTATAGCTTCGATATACAAGAAGAAGCACTCAAGCGTACAAAAGAACTCGTAGGGGATCAAGCACATTTAATACGTGATTCTCATGAGAATTTTGATCATTATGTTGATACATTTGATATTGGTATTTTTAATCTAGGCTATTTACCAGAAGGTGATCATAACATTACCACAACACTTGATATTACTCAAAGAACTCTTATTAAGGCGGTTGAACATATGAAAAAGGTCATCTTTATAACTTGTTATATTGGACATCCTCAGGGTAAAGAAGAAGCTTTATGGATTGATAACTACGTATCAGAGTTAGATACACATACATATAATGTATCAAGTTTTAAGATGATGAATAAAAAGAATGCACCTTATGTGATAGAAATAGAGAGAAAATAATGAAATATAAAGATCTCATTTTTGATATTAATAAATACTCTTGATGTAAATATGATTCCATTATAGAAGATTATTCAAGAAGAAAAGGGGATAAATGGACTTTAGAAGAAGTGTACTATTTTGCTTTTTATCTAGGTATGAAGGAATGGATGACATATTAAAGACGTTACATGAAAAGTTAAGATTTAGCGTTGTCTCTTCTAAGAATAAGAAGCGATATGATATTGATGTAGTTTCTTTAGGACTAGATGATTATATGGAAGTTGTTGTACTAGAGGATGATACCTCAAAACATAAACCTGATCCTGAGCCATTATTATTGTGTATGGAACATTTGGGGTTAAATAAAGAAGATGTTATTTATGTTGGAGATGCCTATTAAGATCTTCTTGTTTCAAGAAATGCAGGCATTGATTTTGCGTTCGCAAAATGGGGTGGTGTAGAAATCAAAGACATGAGTGATTCTCATTATATACTAGAGAAGGTAGAAGATTTATTAAGGCTTTTATAAGTGTTATAATATAACACAAGGAGATGATTGATATGAAGATAATTGCATTTACAGGTGCAGGAATATCTAAACAAAGTAATATTCCTACATTTATGGAAAGACCAGATGTCAGAGAAAAACTGTTTAGAAGCTATGCGCAAAGACATCATGAAGAATACAATGAAGTTATTAGACAATTAAAAGCAAATATGAATGGTGCAAAACCAAATGATGCACATTATGCCTTGGCAGAGTATCATATTCCTATTATCACAATGAATATTGATGGTTTACATAAACTTGCGGGTAGTGATGCATTAGAACTACATGGTGGTCTTCCTGCAGATGATGAAATGGATATTGCTTATTCTTTATACAATAAGCCAGTTCTTTATGGTGATCCTGCGCCAAATTATCAATTAGCTTATGAAATGGTTTATACATTACAACCAGGAGATGTATTTTTAGTAGTAGGATGTTCATTCCATACTGGTATATCTGTAGATTTAAGAGAAGTAGCCAAGTCTAGAGGGGCTCGTATTATTGAGATACAGGAAGATGCAGCTCATAATGTTAGAAAAATATTAGAAGAATTATTAAATAATAATTAACTATTTAATATAGAATAAAAGAACTGGAGGAATTATTGATATGCGAATACCGTTATTATTATGTGCGATTTTATTTATAGTTATTTCTATTCCTTTATATTTTGGAAAAGGTTCAAATATGATTGCTGGATATAATGATTTAAGCCAAGGTGATAAAAAAATAAATAAGATGAGATTATGCAGGACGTTAGCAATAACACTTGATATAACTGCTATCATTTTAATATTAGGCGCGTATTCTATTATTAGTATAAATGATACAATGATTTTAGGTGTTATCCTACTAATTGTAGGAGCTGTATTGAGCAATGTTGTTTCCAAAAATAAGTGAAGCAATCGCTATAAAAATATCGGAAGAATTAATGAAAGGAAGATTGATTAATTAATGGACTCAATTTTAATTAAACCACATCATTTTATTGATATTATTAAATTATATGGATCTGGGATAGATAGATTTGTTCCTGATGAAAAAATGGGACATGATTTTTATAAGGTTGCCAATGAAATTATTGATAATCCATCTGTTGGTTTAAAATTAACAATTGGTGGAGATGACATTTGTAAACCCTGTAAAAAGTATCATGAACAATGTGTTGATCCACTAACGCATATACAAGGATATACTAGTAAAGATGTTTATAATAAAACCTTAGATAAACGAATTATAAAACTATATAACTTAAATGATGAATATTATACTGCAAAGCAATTATGCTCTATAATTCAA
The DNA here is from genome assembly GCF_014306455.1 of Catenibacterium faecis. Classification (NCBI taxonomy): domain Bacteria; kingdom Bacillati; phylum Bacillota; class Erysipelotrichia; order Erysipelotrichales; family Coprobacillaceae; genus Catenibacterium; species Catenibacterium faecis. The sequence goes on along the minus strand of NZ_JACRWG010000016.1, from coordinate 20,907 downwards.
AATAATAAAGAATATATCTTTGAAGTCTGGAATGAAGAAGATAATGAGGTAACACAAAAAAGATATGAATTATTTTTACAAGGGGCTCATAAATTTTTAGATAACATTTAAAGAATAAAATATAGGAAGATGTGATTGAATTGTCAAAAAAGGAAAAAGCTTATTTTCATTTACCAGGATTATTTGAATTCTATGAATTATATAAGAAGTTCCTTCCTCTTTTTTATAACCATAGAGAATATTTTTATGACTGGTGTGAAATAGGTTCTATTTATGGTGCTCCAATGGACTGTTTATGGGGTGGAGGAAGACTTGGAGAAGGGGAAGATAATCCTCGTGAGGTATTAGACCTGATGAAGACGTATCATATTTCTGCAAGACTTACTTTTAGTAACTCTATGCTAGAAGAAGAACATCTCTCAGATCCTAAATGTAATACATTATGTAGGTTATTTAATGAAGCAGGCAACAATGGTGTGATTGTACACTCTGATCTCTTATTACACTATTTGATGGAGAAATATCCAAATCTTTATTTTGTCTCTTCTACCACTAAAGTCATCACTGACTTTAATGAGTTTAAAGAAGAATGCGAAAGAGAAGAGTTCCGCTATGTTGTGCCTGATTTCCGCTTAAATAAGAAATTTAAATTATTATCTACCATCAAACAGAAGGATAAAGTAGAATTCTTATGTAATGAATGCTGTTATGTAGGATGTCAGGATAGAAAGACATGTTATGAAACGGTGAGTTTACAGAACTTGGGTAAAGATATCCCGGATCATATTTGTAAAGCACCAAATGCAAAGCAAGGCTATCGTTTTTCTCATGCCATGCATAATCCTTCGTTTATCAGTATTGAAGACATACAGTCTATTTATAGGCAATTAGGCTTTACACAGTTTAAGATAGAAGGTAGAAGTCTAGGCAGTGCTCTTGTATTAGAGTTTCTGTTATATTATATGGTGAAGCCAGAATATTCAATTCATGTGAGAGAAGAAATCTATCTTGATAATATGCTTGATCTTTTTTAGATGTTATAATGAGTAAGAAAGAGAGGTTTCATATGAATGCATTAAAAGTAATGGAATTTGCGAAAGAACTGCTTTTAATTGATTCTCCTACAGGATATACAAAAGCAGTCATTGATTTTTATGAAAGGGAAGTCAAAGCCTTAGGCTATGAGACAATGCATACCAATAAAGGTAATCTGATTGTTAAGGTACCTGGTATCGGTCATCATACAAAGGCATTATGTGCTCACGTTGATACTTTAGGACTTATGGTCAGAAGTATCAAAGAAGATGGTACACTTGCATTCACTTTAGTAGGAGGCCCTATTGTTCCTACGCTAGATGGTGAATATTGTAAAATAGTAACAAGAGATGGCAGAACTTATACAGGAACAATTCTATCTAATTCTCCGAGTGCACATGTCTATGACGATTCTAAGAATGCCCCTAGAACTGATATGACAATGCATGTACGTATTGATGAATGTGTGTCATCTAAGAAGGAGGTAGAAGAATTAGGTATCATGCCAGGAGATTATATCTGTATTGATCCTAAAACTACAATTACTCCAAGTGGCTTTATTAAATCTAGATTCTTAGATGATAAACTCAGCGTAGCTATTCTATATGGCTTATTAAAGACAATGAAGGAAGAATTCATTATTCCTCGTGATACTTGGTATTTCTTGATTTCTACTTACGAAGAAGTAGGACATGGATGTGCTTATATTCCTGAAGAAATTGAAGAAGTGATTGCAGTGGATATGGGATGTATTGGTAAAGACTTAAGCTGCACTGAAAGAGATGTTTCTATCTGTGCGAAGGACTCTAGTGGTCCTTATGATTATCAGATGACAACAAAACTTATTAATCTTGCGAAAGATAATGAATTATCTTATGCAGTTGATATCTATCCATTCTATAGTTCTGATGTCTCTGCATCTTTCAGAGGCGGTCAGGATATTAGAGGCGCACTAATAGGTCCAGGTGTGGCTGCAAGCCATGGTATGGAACGTTCACATGTGGATGCAGTAGAGAACACAATGAAACTATTAATTGCTTATATGACAAAAAAAGACTGATGCTTATTGCATCAGCCTTTTTTATGATGATTATTCAACTACTGTAACGTTAGCTGCCTGTGGTCCACGATCGCCTTCAACAACGTCAAATTCAACAGTCTGGCCTTCTTCTAGAGTCTTGTATCCATCAGCGTTGATTGCAGAGAAATGAACGAAAATATCTTTGCTCTGTCCTTCTACTGTAATGAATCCATAACCTTTTTCAGCCTTAAACCATTTTACTTTACCTGTCATCTGACATACCTCCTGTAAATTGCAATACATCAAGCAACTTTATTATAGGCTTTTGCAATCGATAGTGTACTACTGATAAAAAACCAATACAAAATGTCCTGTGTAACTGCTATACATATCATATCACATGTGTAAAATAATAACAAGAAAAATGGAAATTCAACACGTAATATGTTATGCTTTTTCTGTTGACAAAGATTATAAAATTCTTAGAATAATGGAGATGGGGTGTATTGATATGATGAATAAATATGCTGAATTGATAGTAAAAAAGGGCGTTAATCTTCAAAAAGGTCAGAAACTCGTAGTTACTGCGGATGTTGAATGTGCCTCTTTAGTGAAAGCTATCGCCAAAGAAGCCTATAAAGCTGGGGCTCTAGATGTAATTGCACATTATGTAGATGAGGATATTACAAGACTTAGATATGAACATAATGATGTAGATTATTTCAAGAAGGTTCCTGATTATTTAGTTGAACTACGTAATAAGTATGCATTAGAACATGCTGCTGTAGTTACTATTACATCAGAAAATCCTGATGGTTTTAAAGGTATTGATCCTTTAAAGATGGCTACTTACAGTAAAGCTATGCATGAACAGGCTAAGACCTTCTATGATCATTTAGATCTAGGTATTGACCGCTGGTGTATTGTAGGTGCACCTTCTCTTAAGTGGGCGAATAAGGTATTTCCTGATATGAATAATCAGGAGGCTATAGAAGCCTTATGGAAAGCCATCTATCATGTGTGTTATGTAGATACAAAAGATCCTTTAAATGCCTGGGAGATGCATCGTGCATCTTTTGAAGAACGTGTGAAGACACTTAATGAGATGTCTATTGATTACTTACATTATACAAATAGTCTAGGAACTGATTTAAAAGTATATATGAATAAAGACTATTTATTTGCAGGTGGAGGAAGCTTTACAACTGATGGAGTTTATTCTTTCCCTAATATGCCTACAGAAGAAATCTTTACTTCTCCAGACTATCGTAAAACAGAAGGTGTTGTTTATTCTTCATTACCACTTAACCATGGTGGTTCACTCGTCAATGATTTTTATATTCGATTTAAGGAAGGTCGTGTTGTAGACTTTGGTGCTAAGACTGGTAAAGATGTACTTGCAAGCATCATTGATACTGATGATGGGGCTCATTATTTAGGCGAAGTGGCACTTGTGCCAGTTGATTCTCCTATATCAGAAATGGGGATATTATTCTATAACACATTATTTGATGAGAATGCAGCATGTCATCTTGCTCTTGGTAAAGGTTTTAATGAGTGTATTAAGGGCGGTTATGAGATGACTAAAGAAGAACTATATAAACATGGTGTCAATGATTCATTCACACATGTTGATTTTATGATTGGAACAAAAGACCTTGATATTGAAGCTGTGACTCAAGATGGAAAAACAGTACAGATCTTCAAAAATGGTCAATTCGTAATTTAAGGAGGCTATATGTCAGAATTTGTAGATAAAGTAAGTAAACGTCGTACGTTTGCGATTATTTCTCACCCGGATGCTGGTAAAACAACATTAACAGAAAAGTTCTTATTATATGGTGGAGCTATTCAGGAAGCCGGTATGGTTAAGGGTAAGCAGAATATGCGTCATGCAGTCAGTGACTGGATGGAAATTGAAAAACAGAGAGGGATTTCTGTTACATCTTCAGTATTACAGTTCAACTATGATGGGTTCTGTATCAATATCCTAGATACTCCAGGCCATCAGGACTTCTCAGAAGATACATATCGTACATTAATGGCAGCTGACTCAGCAGTCATGGTTATTGATGCATCTAAGGGTGTCGAAGCACAGACACGTAAGTTATTCAAGGTTTGTGCAATGAGACATATTCCTATCTTTACTTTCATCAATAAGATGGATAGAGAAGCCAAAGACCCTTATGAATTAATGGAAGAAATTGAACAGGAATTAGGTATGGATACATGTCCTGTTAACTGGCCTATTGGATGTGGTAAACAGTTCAAAGGCGTTTATGAAAGAGAATTTAAGAAAGTGATTCGTTTCGTACCAGTACAGGGTGGTAAGAAGGAAGTACAGGAAATCATTACTGATTATGATGATCCTGAATTAATTAAAGAAATTGGTGAAGATTATTATGCGACTCTTCAGGATGATGTGGAACTACTAGATGGTGCTGGTGCAGAATTTGATCTAGAAAGAGTACATCGTGGAGAATTATCACCAGTATGTTTTGGTAGTGCCTTAACTAACTTCGGTGTAGAACCATTCTTACATCATTTCTTAGATTACTCTATGCCTCCTCAGCCAAAACAGAGTGATGATGGGCCAATTGATCCATTCAATGAAGACTTCAGTGCATTTGTATTCAAAATTCAGGCAAACATGAATAAAGCACATAGAGATAGAATGGCATTCATGCGTATTACTTCTGGTAAATATACTAAGGGTATGGAAGTATTCCATATGCAGGGAAATAAGAAGATTAAATTAAGTCAGTCTAAACAGTTGATGGCTGATGACCGTGAAGAAATCCAGGAAGCTTATTCTGGAGATATCATCGGTGTCTTTGATCCAGGTATTTTCTCTATTGGTGATACAATCTGTACACCTAAGCACAAATTCAAGTTTGAAGGTATCCCTACATTCGCTCCTGAACATTTCGCACGTATCCGTAATACAGATACAATGAAGCGTAAACAGTTCGTTAAGGGTGTAGAACAGATTGCCCAGGAAGGGGCTATCCAGATCTTCACTGAAATTGGTGGTTCAATGGAAGAAATCATCGTAGGTGTAGTAGGTGTCCTTCAGTTTGAAGTACTTGAATATCGTTTAAAGAACGAATATAACGTAAATATCAAGAGAGAACCTCTTGGATATCAGTTCATTAGATGGATTGATAATGAAGAAATTGATCTATATAGTTTGAATTTATCTTCAGATACAAAGAGAGTTCAGGATTTAAGAGGAAAGTATTTATTACTCTTCTCAAATCAATGGGGAATTAACTGGGCGACTGATAAGAACAAGGAATTAATCTTATCAGAATTCTCTAAAAACTAATGAAAAAGAATTGGCGTTATTGGTGGACGCTTTTGTACTTTGTAGTTTATCTGGTATGCTTCTTCTTTATTGAACATTTTATGCCAGTGACGCAATATCATATGATCTCTACACCAATAGATCATATGATTCCATTTAATGAGTGGTTTGTTTTCCTTTATATCAGCTGGTTTGGGTATATCTTCTTCTCTTTCTGGTATTTCTTCTTTAAAGATAAGAAAGAATACCTGCAGATGATCACATTCCTATTTACCGGTATGACAATCTTTATAGTGGTATCAGCTATCTATCCTAATGGTTTAAATATTAGACCAAAACAATTAGGTCATAGTAATATTGCGTTAATACTTGTTGATTTGCTTTATAAGATTGATACACCAACCAATGTATTGCCTAGTATTCATATCTTTAATTCTATTGGTATGTGCATGGCTTTTAGTAAATCAAAGCATGCAACTAGTATTATGAAGAAGGGAACTACAATTCTTACAATAGGGATTATTATCTCTACTTTCTTAATCAAGCAGCATGGAATTATTGATGCGCTTTCTGCAGCTGTGTTATCAATTATTCTTTATGTAATTGTTTATAAGAAAAAATATTTATTTATTAAAAAGAAAATCTTAAAAGTTCATGGGTGACCATGAACTTTTTTATGTTAGAATACATACAGGGAGTGATAATGATGAAAATACTTGCTGCATTTGATTCTTTTAAAGAAAGTATGACTGCATATGCTGCAGGAGAAGCAGTACAGAGAGCTTATAATAATGTACATATTTGTCCTTTAGCTGATGGTGGTGAAGGGACAATGGAAGTCATGAATCGCTATCTACATGGTGATATTCATGAAATAGAAGTAGCGGGACCACTATTTAAGACAGTTCATGCAAAACTTGCTATTATGGATGATTTGGCTATTATAGAAAGTGCACAGGCATGTGGACTTGATTACCTGACTGAAGAAGAAAAGAACGGAACAGAAGCAACATCTTATGGTGTAGGAGAAATGATGAAATATGCTTATGATCATGGAGTGAAACGTTTCCTTTTGACTTTAGGTGGTTCAGCCTGTAATGATGGTGGTATTGGTTTATTAAGTGGTATGGGTTATGGTTTTTTTGATCAGTTTGATCAGCGTATTCCAATGAATGCGAGAGGACTCGAAACACTTGATCATATTAAGAAAACACGTCTTGATTTATCAAGTATAGAAGTAGAAGGGGCATGTGATGTCACTAATCCACTATGTGGAAAAGAAGGAGCTACTTATGTTTTTGGTCCTCAAAAGAAGGTAAAAAATCTAGAAAAGACAGATCAGGCAATGAAGCATTATGCGAAAATAATGAGTGAATTAGTTGATAAGGATGATTCATGTGTACCTGGTGCAGGCGCAGCAGGAGGTATGGGCTATGCGATAGTGACAGGACTTAATGGTAAATTAGTGACTGGATTTGATGCAGTGAGTCGTACAGTTCATCTAGAAGAAGCAATCCAGGAAGCGGATATTATTTTTACAGGTGAAGGCAAGATGGATCATCAGACTTTATATGGAAAGACACCAATAGGTGTCTTACGCTTAGCACAGAAATACGATAAACCTGTTGTCGCATTTTGTGGAAAGTGTGAAGATAAAGAGACATTACTTGAAGCAGGTTTTGAAGATGTACGCTGTATTAATCATACAGATGAACCTCTTTATGTATTATTAGAAAAAGGTCCACAATATTTAGAAGAAGAAGTGAGACGTTATCTGGAGGAAAAGAATGTATAAAGTTACAAAAGATGAATTATTATTAGATTCTCTTGTAGAGCATACTCGTAAGAAGAGAAATGATTGTAAGAGTTTATTGAAATATAAATCAGTACAGGTGAATGGTGAAGTACAGACTTATCATGCCTTTGAATTACATCCAGGAGATGAAGTAGAAGTTGGTAAGAAGACGAATCTTCCTTTTGAACTTCTTTATGAAGATGATGATATGATTGTAATCAATAAGCCTTCTGGACTAGTGAGTGAAGAGACACGTAATAATAAATATCAGACAGCTTTTTATATGGTGATGGAATATTGCCGTAAGAAGAGACAGCAGTGTTATCTTGTACATCGTTTAGACCAGGATACTTCTGGTGTACTTATGTTTGTGAAGAATAAGAAGCTTTATCAGGAATTAACTCATAACTGGAATAAGTATGTTAAAACAAGAGGCTATGTTGCAATATTAGAAGGACAATGTCGTAAGTCAGGCACAATAAAGAATCATCTTGTAGAAGATAAACAGTTAAAGATGCGTATTGCAAAAGAGGGACAATTGGCTATTACGCACTACAAGCCATTAGAAGTATCTAAGGACTATACAATGATGGAAGTATTCTTAGATACAGGGCGTAAGAATCAGATTCGTGTTCATATGGCTTCTTTGAATCATCCTATTATTGGTGATAGGAAATATGGTGCACGTACAAATCCTTTAAAGAGATTAGGTTTACATGCGCATGAATTTGCATTCACACATCCTTTTACACATAAAATAATGACCTTTAAAGCACCGCTTCCTTCTTCTTTTAAGCAGATGTTTAAACCTTCTAAAAGATAAAGGGGAATAAACAGTGAAACATAGTAAACTAATCAGTCAAATTGTTGTACTTGCGGTATGTATTGTTGCGGTCTTTTGTGGGTTAAAAATAAGAGACAAAATCAGACTACAGAAGGAAGTTGTCTTAAGTGTGAGTGTACATCCTTATGGCCTTATGGATGGAAAAGAAACATATTTAGTGGCCACACAGGTATTCTTTCCTAAGGCTGTTAATATGTCTCAAGCAAGTTTTACTGTAGGTGATTTTAGTCAGCTTGGTGAAGTGAATGAGACACTTTCTAAAGATCAGACTTTAACTGAGGATTATTATAATAGTAAGGTGTTGCTTGAAAAGAATACACGAGTCATGATTGATTATAAGATTGTACAGATGGAACGCCCGATGGATATAGAAAATCTCACAGTCAAGGCTACTATAAAGTATAGAGGCATAAAGATTCATGCGGTGAATGGTGTTATTACAGAAATTTAAAATAAATTAAAAAAGTTATTGACAAACACCTGTATATTGGGTAAGATGAACAAGTAAAAAGTGGAAAGAAGAAGTGCCTACTTCTCGCCCGATTGATACAGTCGATGGGCCAATGTCACTAGATTAAACTCTAACGATAAGTGGGCGCTAGTACGCTCACTTTTTATTTAATATGAAGTAAGCGGAGGTGGCTTTTATTAGACGTTATGATAGAACAAAACCAGTGAAGAAGGAAGATCCAATCAACGAAAATATTCGTTTTAAGGAAGTACTGGTTATTGATCAGAATGGAGAACAGTTAGGCGTTATGAGCAAGAGAGACGCAATGAATCGTGCTTATGATGCAGGACTTGATCTAGTTTGTGTTGCTCCTAAGGCAAAGCCAGCGGTATGTCGTATCATGGATTACGGAAAGTATCGTTTTGAGCAACAGAAGAAACAAAAAGAAATGAAGAAGAATTCAAAAGTTGTTGCGATCAAGGAGACGCAGTTATCTCCAACAATCGATGTACACGATAAGAACGTGAAGCTTAAACGTACTTTGAAATGGTTACAGGATGGCGATAAAGTCAAGGTAGCAATTCGTTTCAGAGGAAGACAGATGGCTCATGTTGATCTTGGACAGAAGATTATGGACGATTTTATTGCGGAATGTTCTGAATATTGCGTCGTTGAAAAGCCAGCTAAACTAGAAGGAAGAACATTGACAGCAATGCTCGCACCTAAAAAAGCAAAGTAAAATAGGAGGAAACTTATCATGCCAAAAATGAAAACACATAGCGGTCTTAAGAAACGCTTAAAGAAAACAGCAAGTGGTAAATTAAAGAGAGGCCATGCATACGTATCTCACTTATCACATAATAAGACACATAAACAGAAAAAGCATCTCGCTAAGTCAACATTAGTACACCCATCAGATTACAAGAGAATCAAATCTCGTATCTAATAGGTTAATTTTAAGGAGGATATACACATGGCAAGAGTAAAAGGCGGATTTACAACTAGACGCAGAAGAAAAAAGACATTAAAGCTAGCTAAAGGTTACTTCGGTAGCAAACATGCTTTATATAAAACAGCTCATGAACAGGTAATGCATTCTTTAAAGTATGCTTACAGAGATAGAAGACAGTTAAAGAGAGAAATGAGAAAGCTTTGGATTGCACGTATCAACGCTGCTTGCAGAATGAACGATATGTCATATTCAACTTTCATGCATGGTTTAAAACTTGCAGAAGTTAACGTTAACAGAAAGATGCTTTCAGAAATCGCAATTGCTGATCCTGAAGGTTTCAAGGCTTTAACTGATTTAGCTAAAGAACAGTTAGCAAAGTAATCTAAAGTGCCAGAGATGGCACTTTTTTCATGCTTAAAAATATAAGTGTTTTGGCTGTGATGTAGTGTATAATGAACTTATAAGTAAACAGAAAGTCATAGAAAAGGTGAAAAGCAGTGAAAGAAAAAGCGATGGATAGGTATGAAGATATAAAGCATGATTTTAGAACATCATATATCAACAGTGAACAATCTGTAGGTATGTTCCATCTTAATGATTTAGGGCCTCAGTTTCACGGATGTCCTTTATTTGCATTAAAAGTATCTTTGGCACTTGCTACTATTGAGGCAGAATTATATCCTACACTTAATGATGGTGTTAATTATATGTTCTATCATACATATGAGAATGTTGATGAAATCATAGTGGGTGTACATGTTGAAACACAAGAAGAACTGGATGAAATGAAGCGAGACAGGGATTTTGTACTTAATTCAGGTAAACTAGATTATGAAGATGCATTTAGGGATGAGTAGAAGATAATTTTGAAATTCAATTTTTCTTCGATATTCGGAGGTTAAAAGACATGCACAATGATATAGTTATAGAAGTTATTGATAAGATAAAAAGTGGTAAACCTATACTTGTCATGCAGGCGATTCTTACAGGAATTGAAGCGAAAATAACTGATGAAGCCTTTATTGAGGAAATAAAAAACAATAAAGATAATGAAATATGTTTGCTAAATATACCTATAGGTTATGTTGCAACAGCTGCATTAGATGTACTTGGAAAAGAAACATATATGGGTAGTAATGAATATATATTAAAAATGATAAGAGATTTTAAAAATGGTACAATTAAAACCGAATGATGAATTTTTTTGTTAAAAAAATATATATGTAATAGAGATGTTGAGAGCAAGAGGGTGAAAAAATGAGCGAATATTCTGATTTTAAACATGACTTCAGAACGGATTATGAAACCGGAGATCAATCAAGAGGCATGTTCCATCTTGATGATTTGGGGCCTTCTTTTAAAGGTGATCCTATGTTTGCTTTGCGAGTATCTTTAGCTTTAGCAACTATCGAAGCAGAATTATATCCTACACTCAATGATGGTGTGAACTATATGTTCTATCACACTTATGAGAACGTAGACAGGATTATCGTAGGTGTACATGTTGAAACACAAGAAGAACTGGATGAAATGAAGCGAGACAGGGATTTTGTACTTAATTCAGGTAAACTAGATTATGAAGATGCATTTAGGGATGAGTAGGTAATTATGGAAGAACTAGAATATTATAGAGAAGTAAGAAATGATGTCTATCAGGAAATGGATTCACAGAAAGATACGCCTCATCCTATGTTTTATGGGAGTTCATATGTATTTTCAGACGAAATGCTAGGAGAAAATAGAGAACTGGAATATTTCATGTGCTTGTGCTATGTTGCTTGTGGACTCTATGAACTAGAACACTATCATGGTATTGAGCCAATCATTGAAATGTATATGACTTATTATATTTATCAATATGAACATTTTGGTAAATATAAGGATATGCTCTACGACTATGAGCTTTTAGAAAAAGACATAGAGAAAATCAAGTCTATGAGAAAACTGAAGTTTGAACGATTAAAGTGCTACGAAAAATCAACCGACTGATGTCGGTTTTTTCACGTTCAGAAAATTAATAGTGTGCTATGAAATAATCTTATATAATATACACCATGAATCTATTAAAAATATTAATCTGCTGTGGGGGTGGCTTTTCATCAAGCTATGTCACTACACGTATGCAGAAACAAATCAAAGAAAATCATTTAGAGAATCAAGTACAGATTGATTTCTCACCCTTTAGCTTGATGCACGAAGTCATTGATCAATATAATGTAGTGATGTGTTGTCCACACCTGCTTATGGAAATTAAGTTGCACTTCAAGGATGCAGGTGTCCCTTTATATGTGCTTCCTCCTAGAATGTATGGCTTGATGAAACTCACTGAAATTGTAGATGATGCGAAAGGAGTAATAGACATCTATAAACAAACAAAACAGAATCCAGTTTATTTTCCTGGAGAAGAAAATATCTTAAGAGTGACACGTATTAACTCTTATCGCCATACACATGGAGGTAAAGATTATGGGGACATTTAAATTTGCCTGTAAGATGTTGAAGCGTGAAAAGAAGCAAGCTATATCTTATGGTATTACTGTTCTTTTTACTGTCTTTGTATCATTTGTCTTCTTTAATATTATTAATAATGATACGTTAATGGATCAAACAGCAGCTGCAAGTGGTGGATCTTTTTCACAGGTCAGTGTTCCATTATCAAGTATTATCGCATTTGTCGTTATAATTTTTTGTGGTTTAATGATGGTTTATGCCAACTCATTCTTTTGTACACATAAGACAAAAGAATTTGCGATTCTTGCGATGAGTGGCAGTAGTTTTTTTGATTCAACACTTTACTTGTTTTATCAGGAAATCATTATCTCTTTAATTGCTTTACCTATTGGTTATTTGATTGGTATGGCAGGGGCAGTAGGAGTGAATTCAATCATGTATCACTCTATGCATATTCATAAGTCTATCTTCATGATTCCTATGCGTGCCTATACAGATACACTTATGACTATTGCGATTCTTTTCTTTGTAACTATTCTAGGAGATTCAGGCTTTGTTTACCGCCATGATATCCAGACACTCTTACATGAATCTCATGAAAAGGTTGTGGATAAGAAATTACCTTCTTATCTTCCGCCATTCATTTATATATTTGCGATTATTTTATTAGTTACGACTCCTTATAGTCCAACTGGATTTGTATTCCCTTGTTTTGTGGGTGGAATAGGGGCGGCTTATGTATTATCGCAGTCAATCACAGAAATACTTAGAAAAATCAAGAGTCAACATTTAGGACATACTTTAGACCTGGTTTCTTTAAGTCATTTATCTACTTCTTTGACTAATTCAGGTGCTCTTATCCTTGTTTATGTTGTCACAAATGTTTGTATGAGTGCTATGATCATTGCTCAGAAAAATTCACCAAGAGAATATATGACCGCTATTATTGCTTACATTGTGATGACAATCTTATTATCTATCACAATTATGTATAAATATGCTGCAGAAACTATGAAAAGAGTGAAATCCTTTAGTAATCTTTATAAGATAGGCTGTACAAGAAAGAAGATTGCTTCTTATATTAAGAAGGAAGTGATTCTCTTCTATGCATTACTTGTTTTAATACCTATTGTTTATCTTGCAATTGTCATGGCTCAGGTTTATATGCATACACCAGATACTTTAGGTCTTATTGTTATGTTGTTTGGTGTGGATATCATTCCACAGATGGTTCTTGCAGTGATGACTTATTATATTTATAAGAAGAATGTTTATACAGAAATCGGAGACGTACTATGAGTGAAATACTAGTTGCGAAAAATATAACTAAAATATATGGTATTGGTACAAGCCATACCTTTGAAGCGTTACATGGGGTCTCTATGACTATGAATGAAGGAGAATTCATCTGTGTCATGGGACCAAGTGGTGCAGGTAAATCAACTTTTATTAATAATCTATCTACAATAGATATTCCTACAAAAGGGAAGGTTTATATCAATGATACTGAAGTAAGAAGTATGGGTGAAAATGAAATAGGTAAGTTTCGTTATGAGAACCTTGGATTCATTTTCCAGGAATTCAACTTATTAGATTCTCTCACTATTCTTGAAAATATCGCAGTTCCTCTTTCTCTTGCGAATTTGCCACAGGAAGAAATAGAAGCAAGAGTTAAAGAAACAGCGTCACGTTTATCTATCGATTCATTACTTCATAAGTATCCTAATGAATGTTCAGGAGGACAAAGACAGCGTGCAGCCATCTGTCGTGCTCTTGTCACTCATCCTAAACTTATTGTAGCGGATGAGCCAACAGGTAACTTAGACTCCCATACATCACATGAAATATTAGAAATATTCAAAGAATTAAATGATCAAGATGGTGTTTCTATCCTTATGGTGACTCATGATCCAATGATTGCCAGTTATTCACAGAAACTGCTTTACATTAAAGATGGTGTCATTGCAAAGCAAGTCGTGAAGGGGGATTTGACACAGAAGGAGTATTTCCATAAAATAGTAGATGTTAACTCAGCAGAGTCAATGTCTTTATTTGAGGGGGAATAAGTATATGAGTGGAATTGTTCTAGAAGGTGGTACATTTAGACCAATCTTTTCATGTGGTATTATGGATTGTTTGAATGATCATGATATTATGTTTGATTATTGTATAGGTGTAAGTGCAGGAATCACTGATGGTGTTTCTTATGTATCAAAACAGCCTAGAAGAAATCTTGAGATACTAAAAACGTATCGTCATGATCCTCGTTATATTGGTCTTAGAAACTATAAGACGGATCATTCTTTATTTGGTTTAAAGTTTGCCTATGAAACAATGTCTAATGAACTTAATCCTTTTGATTATGATACATTTTATAAGTCTCATACAAAAGTACTTGTAGGTGTCACAAATGCGAATACAGGAAAAGCAGAATATATAGATGGTCATAAAATAGATCGTCATTGTACAGTGTTAAAGGCAACATGTGCTATTCCTATCGTATTTTCTGCGATTCAAATTGGAGAAAATGAATATTTTGATGGCGGTATTGCAGATTCTATTCCTGTAAAGAAAGCAATAGAAGATGGTAATAAGAAGCTTTTGATTATTCTTACTAGACCAAAGGGTTATAAGAAGACACTCAATTTTTCAACTCGATTTGCAGCACAGGTTGTGTCTCGTAAATACCCACTTCTTAAAGATGCCCTGCTTTCACGTCATATCAACTATAATGAAACATTAGACTATATTGACAAGCTAGAAAAAGAAGGCAAGGCACTTGTATTAAGACCAACAGAAGAAGTCATCATTGATTCTATGGAAAAGGATTTAGATAAGATTCAAAGAATCTATGATTATGGTTATGCGCTTGCTTTAGAACATCTAGAAGAAATAAAGGCAATATGTCATGAATAGAGTCTCTTGAAAGAGACTCTTTTACTATTTATAATAGTTTCAGGAGCTGATTCGTATGAAACCTATTATCGGAATATTGCCTTTATTTGATGAGAAAAAAGAGAGTTATTGGATGTTGCCAGGATATATGAAAGGTATTGCGAATGCAGGAGGTATTCCTGTGATGTTACCTTTTATTGAAAATATAGAAGATATTAAACAATTATCAGAGAACTTTGATGGTTTTCTTTTTACTGGCGGACCAGATATAGATCCTGCTTATTATCATGAAGAAAAGAAGGAAAATTGTGGAGATTTAACACCTTATAGAGACACATTAGAAAGTCAATTATTTAAAGAAGTATATGCTTTAAATAAACCAATATTAGGAATATGTAGAGGGCATCAGTTACTTAATGTATTATGTGGTGGAACATTATATCAGGACTTACCATCAGAATATAAAAGTACTATAACTCACAGAATGAAACCACCTTATGACAATAAGCAGCATACAGTTACTCTTGTAGAGGATACACCATTAAAGAGTCTATTTAATAAAACTATTCTGCCAGTCAATAGTTGTCACCATCAAGCAATCAAAGAACTAGGAAATGATTTACAACCTATGGCCATAAGTGAAGATGGTTTAGTCGAATCATGTTATGCACCTAATAAGAAGTTTGTATGGGGTGTACAATGGCATCCTGAGTTTATGTGTACAGAGAAAGAAAGTCAGAAAATATTTGAAGAGTTTATAAGAAAATGCAGAGAGTAAAATGGAATATTGAATTAAAAGGACATATATACCCCTGTATTGTTTCATTTAAGAAGATGAAAACAATCAGAGTGAAGATCAGAGATAATTATTTAGAAGTCAGTGCACCTGTTGGTACGAGTGAGAAGTATATTCGTGATTTAATCTATGAAAATGAAGAAGATTTATATGCACGATTATCTTCCTATGTTCCTTATTTTGATCTAAGAGAGGATGGGTATGTCTATATCTTTGGTAAGAAATATCAAATAGTTGTCAGAGATATTAAGAAGAAACAATGTGCAATTCATGGAGATAGTATCTACGTGTATACTTCGTATATAGAAAATGCGTTAAGTATATATCTTTCTCAGATACTCTATGAATATTTAAAAAAGAGAACATCAGAATATCTTCCTTTATTTAATCGACCTATGCCACGTATACAAATTAAACAATATAAAGGAAGATGGGGAAGCTGTTATGATCAATTAAACCTTGTGACATTTAATTTCTCTTTAGTCTATTTAGATAAAGAGTTGATTGATTATGTAATTGTGCATGAGTTATGTCACTTTATTGAACCAAATCATTCTCCTCGATTCTATGCAGAAGTCAAAAAGAGAATGTTTGATTATAAGAAACGTATGAAAATATTGGAGGAAAAGCATGTATGATTCAATCAGTGAATAATAAAACAATTAAAGACCTTGTAAAATTAAAGAACAAGAAAACAAGAGATGAAAAAGGACTTTTTCTAGTAGATGGATTCCATATGGTAGAAGAAGCAAAAAAAGCAGGACTATGTGATTTAGTTATTAGTACAGATGAATCATTAGAAGGACAGGATAAAGTGCTTGTTGTGTCTGATTCTGTTATGGAAAAATTGTCCTATACAAAAACACCACAGCCTATTATGGCTGTATGTCATAAGAAGGATAATATTTTAAAGCACTATGATCGTGTTCTTATTTTAGATGGTGTACAGGATCCAGGAAACTTAGGAACTATCCTTCGTTCAGCACTTGCCTTTGGCTTTAAACAGATTGTCATGAGTCCTGATTGTGTAGACTTATACAATGATAAGGCATTGCGTTCTACTCAGGGTGCTGTTTTTCATTTAGATATTGTCCGTGATGATTTGAGTCATGTTATTCCAGAACTACAGAAGTTAGGGGTACGTGTCATTGCGACAAGCTTACATAACGCGTCTTCTATTGATGATATTAAATCAACAGATAAGATGGCATTTGTTATGGGGAATGAAGGGAATGGTGTGAGAGATGAAACAATTGCGATGTCTAATGCCTCTCTTTATATTCCTATTGATACAATGGAATCTCTTAATGTTGGTGTAGCAGCAGGTATTGTGATGTATACCTTTAAGGGGGGTTCACTATGATTAGACAGCATATCTATTTTTCAGGAAGAGTACAAGCTGTTGGATTCCGTTTTAGAGCACAGATGAATGCGACTCAGTTAGGGCTTACTGGCTGGGTTAGAAATCTCTTTGATGGACGTGTCGAAGCAGAAGTCCAGGGCACACCTGAACAAATCAATCGTTTCATCTACAAGATGAAAAATGAACAATGGATAGACATCACTGATATGGAAGTGAAAGATATTCCGGTAGAAAAAGGGGAGAGAAGATTTGATGTTACATACTAGACAATCTCTTTTAAAATCTTTTCAGCATGCCTTTGAAGGCATTATCCATACAATTAAGAAGGAACGTAATATCAAAATACATCTTTCTTTTATGTGTGCCGTTATCTTATGTGGTTTCTATTTTCATATTACGAAGATTGAATGGATGATCTGTCTTATTCTATTTGCACTTGTTTTATCATTAGAACTTGTCAATACAGCAATTGAAGCTGTGGTGGACTTAGCCTCACCGGATATTCATCCCCTTGCAAAGCTCTCTAAAGACGCTGCAGCAGGCGCTGTGCTTATTAGTGCAATCATTTCAGCTATCATTGGCTTGATGATCTTTATACCTTATATTATTTAAAAAAGCGGACTATTTGAATAGTCCGCTTTTATCCATCATGTCTAATGCATGTTCTATTGTATCATCACTTTGTACAAGAGCCATACGTACATAACCTTCACCTTGAGTACCAAATGCATTACCTGGTACCACAAGAACACCTGTTTTATCAAATAGTCCCTTTACAAAAGTTTCAGAATCTTTAAACTTATCAGGAATCTTTGCCCATACAAACATAGTACCCTTAGGCATATCGATGTCCCAGCCAATAGACTTACAGCCATTGACTAATAAGTCTCTTCTATGTTTATAAGCATTTCTTGTTTTTTCTACACATGATTGATCCTGTGTTAATGCTTTAATTGCACCTTTTTGAACAGGTAAGAACATACCATAATCTAGATTAGATTTTAATGATTTCAGTTTTCCAATAATTTCTTTATTACCAAGCGCAAAACCAATACGTGCACCTGCTAAACCATATGTCTTACTTAATGAGTTGAATTCAATACCCACATCCTTAGCCCCTTCAAATTCTAAGAAGCTGTGTCCTGGTCCTTCAAATAATAATTCACTATAGGCATTATCATGAAGTACCATGATGTTGTATTTCTTTGCAAAGACAATAAGTTTTTTATAGAATTCATCATTCGCAACACCACAAGTTGGATTATTTGGATAAGACACAATCATATACTTTGCATCTTGTGCAGTCTTTTCATCAATCATGTCAAAATCAATTAAATAATCATTTTCCTTTAATAAAGGCATAGTAACAACTTTAGCCCCAGCGAGTAGTGGTCCATCTCTAAAGATTGGATAACATGGATCTTGTACAAGCACAATATCATCTTCATTTACCAAAGTTAAAGCAAGATGTGCTAAGCCATCCTGAGATCCAAGTAATGATGTCATTTCAGTTTCGGGATCAATAGTGACACCGTATCTTCTTTCATACCATTCTTTTACAGTATTTTGAAGATCAACCGCATCCTTAATCGCATAAAGATAGTTTTCTGGCTTCATTGCCTCCTTTGCGATTGTTTCCATGACTTCCTGAGTTGGAGGAATATTAGGTGCTCCGATACTTAAATCAATGACTTCTAGTCCTTGTTTTTTTCTTTCACTACGCATATTTGCAAGTGTAGTGAAGATGCTTTCTCCGAAGAGATCCATTCTTTTTGAAAATTTCATTTTTATATACGCCCTTTCTTCAAGTATCATAATACAAATATGAAACAAATGAAAGTTTCAATTTATAAAAAAACTTCTTGAAATGTATGTGTAATTACTATTTCCCTGCTTTCGGCTTGTTCGATAGATTAGATTTCAGAAATGGATATTACGTTTGCCAGAATGGGAAGCAGAGAAATGAATCATAGAATTGATGGTGAATTCATAATGACCTAAAGTGAAAAGTTAAATTCCACTTTAAAAAGAAACGAAAATAATGTGGAATTTAGTCGTTCAGGATTATATTTTCATAAGAATATCGGGTATTAATTCTGATATTCTTTTTGTTTTGGGAATGGAACTTAATCATTCGTACACTAGAAATGAGATTCTAACGTCATAAATCATGGTATTTTAAGGCGCAATAAAGCTATGGAATTTCGTTCATTTTTTCGAGTGTAAGACTAAATTCCACTTTACTTTCATGTGCTATTGTCAGCCTGCCTCTCATGTTTCATACATTCTCCGAATGATTTTAGTTATCTTCTTTTAATAAATATGGTTTTAAAATAATATCATCATTTTCTATTTTCTTGATTCCAAATTCTATGAATCTCTTGTATAAATCTGGATTAAGGAACTCCATCATCTCCAGCGGAGATTTTCCCTTCAGGTACTCCTTTGGCTGGGAATTGATGTGGGATACTATGAGATTAGCCTTCTCCTGTGAATCTAGACCAAGCGCTTGGAGATTTGTCCCTTTAGGGCATATGTAACGTATCTCCTTGTGGTAGTTTTCAAGACTTCCTTTCTGGCGTGATGCCATAGGATCACAGTAAAAGACATGAGTTCGCATGCTGCCATCATTATCTTTTTCCAGTCCTTCTGCATCCGAAAATTCAGAACCTCTATCCGTCTTGATTACTTCTACTTCTTTCAGGAACAGTTCTTTTCCTAATATCGATTCAAGAAGGTCTACACCTTCAACCATAACCTTTGCAGTCTTCTCTTCATGGTATATAATAAACATGAAAGAGTAAGACAGGAACTTAAAAGTCTGCATGAACGGACCGCTTTGTCCATTGTAGACGGTATCCATCTCGACGATACTAACGTTGTCATTATCGTCAGTATATGAGATGAAATCATCATAGGTGTGGCCTATCAGGAACTTTCTGTCTTCTCTTTTTTTATATTTGACAGAATCCTTCTTTGATATTCTTCTTGTCTTGACTCTTAGATCAATATCAAGCAGACCGAACTGTCTAAATACGCCAGATTCTATGTAGTTGTATAATGTCTTTTCAGAAATATTCAATTCAGGATGAGAAGTAATGATCTGATATGGTGATTGACCTTTCTTGATAAGAGGGACAATGATATCAGCTAAAGCCTTAAGCTCGCTATATGTCATATTTATTCCTTCTCTTGAGTTAATGAGGTCAGCCATATATTCCTTATTGGCGATATCTGCAGAATATGTGAACTTATCAAATCTGCAGTGCTGGTATTTAGGACAGCCATTGCAGGCGCCAGGAGATCTGTCTCTTCGCTTACATTTGAAAACTACTAAGTCAGCACAGTTCTTGTATGCATGGTGATGCTTGCATCTGTCCTTGTTGGCGCACGCAGGATCAAAGCTGCAAATATGTGAATGTACTCTATGTGCCTTGATTTCTTTGCCTATAGTTGATTTATCCTTTCCAAGAGTTGCAGCGATAGAAGTCTTGGTAGAACCATTTTCTATTCCTCTCTGAATTATTTCTCTTTCTGAAAGAGTAAGATGCAGATTCTTATTTGATTTAGCCATGATAATCAGCCTTTCATGAAATAGAGAAACAGACATCACAGTAATTATATACCTGAAGGAGAAAATTCAACTATTGAAAGTGTAAAAGTAAATTCAACTGTAAGAGTAAAATCAAGTGGAAAGAAGTGAAAGACTAAACGCAACTTTGCCCCGCCTAAAGTGGAATTTAACTTTTCACTTTAGGGGATTTTGAAATCAATAGTTTTTAATGTCAACCGAAATTGATAATGTCCCAAAAATAATCAAACATTAGCACCACAACGGTGCTTTTGTTTTGTGGCAAAATTCGCAAAGATGGATTTTCTCCATGGATGATCCATTGGAGGAATATACTTTTTCTTTTCTTTCTTAGGTGCCTCCTGAGGAGTATCAAATTCCTTTGATACTAGTTCATGTTCAGCTACTTCTTCCATCAGATAAAGA
>NZ_JACRWG010000015.1:0-40624 GCF_014306455.1 Catenibacterium faecis | reverse complement strand
CCTCGAGGATCTGGCGGCGATAGCATGATGGACACACCCGTTCCCATCCCGAACACGGAAGTTAAGCATCATAACGGCGACGATAGTGTGAAGACGCGACAATAGCAAGCTGCCAGGTCGCAATTTAAAAATGCGATGAGCCGATGAGTCAAGTACCGCTTGACTCGTTTTTTTTTACTCTTTTTCTTGTCTCTTATACCTATAAATGATATAGTAGTTGAGAACTGGTTCGAGAGCCAAACCCAGTATAAAAAACTAAGAACATATGGATATAATTCATGATGTTTGGCTTCTAACTGTTCTTTAGAAGAAGGAGAAAATCGAATATGAAAAAACTAGACGTTAAAACGATTGCATTAAACGCAGTCATCGCTGCAGTCTATGCAGCACTTACTATTGGCTTAGCGCCAATTTCTTATGGTCAGGTGCAGATGAGAATTTCAGAAGTAATGATCTTCCTTGCATTCTACAATAAGAAATATATCCCAGGATTAGTATTAGGATGTTTCATTGCGAACGTTCCATCATCTCTTGGTGCATATGATATGGTATTTGGTACATTTGCGACTTTACTTGCAGTAGTTGCTATGAACAAAGTATCTAATCGTTATGTTGGTGGTATCTTAGGTGGATTAATCAACGGTATCATTGTTGGTATTGAATTAACACTTGCATTCCATACACCATTCCTATTAAATGCAGTTTATGTATTTGTAGGTGAAGTTGTTGTATTAGAAATCGGTGCATTCTTATTTGGATTATTAGAAAAGAATGAACCAGTATTAAAGATTATTAAAGCATAAAAGAACCTTCGGGTTCTTTTTTTGTGAACTATTAGTTCTCTCTTAAAAAAGTTATTCACACCTATTGCGTACTTTTTTTACGATTCTAATGTGAATACTTGTAATTGATCTTTAAATAATAAAGAATAGTAGTAAAGAAGAGAGGAACTTATATGACACTTACAATTGGATTTATTGGAAATGGTAAAAGCACTAATCGTTACCATATGCCATTTATACTTACAAGAAAAGATAAAATAAAAGTAAAAACAATTTATAATCGTTCTATTCACTTTGATACTTGGAAGAAAATAGAAGGTATTCATTACACAGATAATCTAGATGAATTACTCAACGACAAGGATATTCAGGTTGTAGTAGTGACTTTAAAATCAAGTCTTCATTATGAATATGCAAAGAAAGTATTAGAAGCAGGAAAACATTGCGTAGTAGAAAAGCCATTTGCATCTAGTTATACACAGGCAAAAAAACTATTTGATTTAGCTGAGTCTAAAGGACTCATGCTTCAATGTTATCAAAATAGAAGATTTGACAGTGACTTCTTAACTGTTCAGAAGGTCATTGAATCTGGGAAACTTGGTGATCTATTAGAATTAGAAATGCATTTTGATTACTATCGTCCAGAAGTACCAGAAAGCATTCATGAATTCTCAGTAATTGATTCTTATCTCTATGGTCATGCTTGTCATACCTTAGATCAGGTGATCTCTTATTTTGGTAAACCAGATCATGCACATTATGATGTACGCCAATTATTAGGTACAGGACGTATGAATGATTACTTTGATTTAGATCTTTATTATGGAACTCTAAAGGTCTCAGTAAAATCATCATATTTCCGTATAAAAGAGCGTCCTAGCTTTGTTTTATATGGTAAGAAGGGAATGTTTACTAAAACAAAAAAAGACCGTCAGGAAGCGGATTTGAAACATTTCTATATGCCTTATGAACATGAGGACTTTGGCTTAGATACCCCAGCTGATTATGGCACTCTTATCTATGATGAAGAAGGGCATTATCATGAAGAAAAGGTAGAAACAGTAAAAGGTGATTATGGTTACTACTATGATGCATTGTATGAAACAATCATCAATCATAAGCCACAGCTTGTTACTAAGGAGCAGACATTATTACAGATGAAGATATTAGAAGATGCTATTAAAGGATTAAAATAGGAGGAACTATCATGAAATTAGGTATTGTAGGATCAGGAATGATCGTTAAAGACTTTTTAAAGATGTTTAATGAATTAAACGGTATTGAACTATTAGGTATCTCAGCACGTAATGAAGAGAACTTAAAGAACCTTTGTGTTCAGTATCCTATTGAGCGTTATTATTTAAGTTATGAAGAAATGTTGGAAAATAAAGATATTGATACTATTTATGTAGCTGTACCAAATGATTTACATTTCATTATGTCTAAAAAAGCGCTTCTCGCAGGTAAAAACGTAATATGTGAAAAACCATTCACGACTAATCTTAAAGAGGCCTTAGAACTCAAGGAAATCGCTGAGAAAGAGGATTTGTTCCTTTTAGAAGCTATTCCAAATCGTTTCTTCCCTAACACATATCTATTAAAAGAAAAGGTAAAGGAATTAGGCAATATTCGTGTGATTAACTTTAACTTCTCACAGTATTCATCAAGATATGATCGTTTTAAGAAGGGAGATATTGCGCCTGCTTTTGATCCAAATCATTCAGGTGGTTCTTTAATGGATTTAGGTGTTTATAACATTAATCTTATTATGGAACTTTTTGGTAAACCTGAAAATGTAGATTATTATCCTAATATTGAAAGAGGAATTGATACATCAGGTGTACTTGTGATGGATTATGGTTATATGAAAGCAGTTTGTGTTGCTGCAAAGGATTGCCAGGCACCGCTATCTTCTACTATTCAGGGAGATGAAGGTTGTATTGTCATGAGAAGTCCATCAAGTCAGATTACTGAATTCCAAATGGCTTTTAATAAGCAGGAAGAAGTGACTTATAACGAAAACGGACCACATAACCGTATGTATTATGAATTTGTGGAATTAAAGAAAATCATTGAAACAAATGATAAAGAAAAGATGGCTGCACTTTTACAGGATACATTAGATGTTATGGAAGTACTCACTGAAGCAAGAAAAAAAGCAGGGGTTATATTCCCTGCTGACTAAGAGATGTTCAACATCTCTTTTTTTATATCTTTAAATCCTTATGAACTAATCCAATGAGAAATAGAATAAGAATTGTGACTAAGACAGTAATCACAAATAGCTCTAAAGTATTCTGCTTAGGCTGTTCTTTCCCTTGAACTGTGACTGAAGCATTCTTATTTGTATTATTTGTATTTTGAACTGTTTCTGTAAGAACAGGTGAATAAGCCTGTACAGAGGTTGGCTGTACACAGCCAATCACTAACATAATTACAGATAAACATTTGATTAATCGCATCATGATAGAGTTACCCATTGAAATGCCTTCTTTCCCCATATACAACTGTATTCTAGTCCTCATATAAACAATCGTCAATATAACAAGCGCTTACAAATATATAAAAAAGAGAAGAAAAATTCTTCTCTTAATGATGAAAGTTCGTATGTCCAGTAGAGAGCTCTGGTCTTTCAAGACCAGCTTTTTTGCCTGCTTCAATAGACTTAAGAAGCCAGCTCATATTTTTTGCGATATTCTGCATAGTCGCAACACCTTCTGCATCTTTATATACATCTTCAGGTTCACTTCCAAAGACTTCATTCCAATAATTGGCAGATACAATAGGCATATGAGAAATGCTGAAATGTTTGTTGACAACATCCATGCTTGCCACCTGCCCAGCACGTCTTGCACTAAAGATACAAGCTCCAGGTTTATAGACAAAGACGCTCTTATTTGAATAGAAGGCTCTGTCTAATACTGCAAGTAATCTTGCACTTGGATGAGCATAATAGACAGGTGAGGCAAAGATAAAGCCATCACATTCTTTTGCTTTTGTAGTGATTTCATTGACTACATCATCAAATACACATTGATGTTCAGTCACACACTTTTTACAGTTCATACAATCCGCAATAGGCTGATTGCCAATAAAGATGATTTCTGTTTCAATACCTTCTTCTTTGAATGTTTCAGCCATAATATCTAACGCTGCACGTGTACAGCCATTATTACGGGAACTTCCATTAATCATAAGTACTTTCATAGATTAACCTCCTTATGGTAAAGGTTTACCACTTGCTAGATAAAGATCATACCATTCCTGACGTGTTAATTCGATATTCGCAGCTTCTGCTGTTTCAATTAAATGTTTAGGAGAAGTTGTACCAGTAATTGCTTGAATATGGGCAGGATGTCTTAAAATCCATGCAGTCGCAATTGTGGCAGGAGTAACATTGTATTTCTTTGCTAGATCATCAAGGACGTTATTTAATTTCTTATAATCAGGATGATTTAAGAAAGTCCCTTCAGCCCAGGATGCCTGCACAATACTCCAAGCCTGAATTGTAATATCATTTAAACGACAATAATCAAGCACACCGCCATCTTTATCAATCGCAAATTCTTCCTTCATATTCATGTTCATACCACTATCAATCATCACAGAATGCACAATAGAAAGCTGTAACTGATTAATAATAATAGGATACTTTGTATACTTCTGTAATAAGGCAATCTGTCCTGGTGTATGATTAGATACTCCAAAGTATTTGACCTTACCACTTTCATAAAGTTCATCAAATGCTTCTGCCACTTCTTGAGGGTCACATAATGCATCAGGTCTGTGTAATAAAAGAATTTCTACATGATCAGTATGGAGTCTTTCTAATGACCCATTGACTGCATTCATAATATACTCTTTAGAAAAGTCATAACGTTTCCCAGGTACAATGGCACACTTTGTTTGAATAATCATCTTTTCACGATATTCAGGATGTTTTTCAAGAACTTGTCCAAATAACTCTTCTGACTTTCCTCCACCATAAATATCAGCATGATCAAAAAAGTTAATACCACAATCTAATGCAGTCTTCACAAGTTCCTCTACTTCCTCAATACTCTTATCTGCAATACGCATGCAGCCCAAGGCGATTTCAGATACTTTTAAATCAGTTTTTGGTAGATCATAGTACTTCATATTAAATACCTCTTGTATAAGTCTTTAACCATTCATTTTCTTCATCAGTTAAATATGGCTTTAATGACTCTCTTACGAATTCATGATACTTATTTAATGCTTCTCTTTCATCAGCTGTTAATAAAGAAACATCAAGACCATCCAAGTCAATAGGACATAAAGTAAGAGGTTCAAACTTCATCCACTGACCATACTCATTCTTGATATCTTCAACACATAATAATTCGTTTTCTAAACGGATACCAAACTGACCTTCAATATAAACACCAGGTTCATCCGTTGTAATCATACCTGCTTCCTGAATTGCAGAAGGCTTACGTGGATCACGTAAACGTGGTCTAATATCATTTGGTCCTTCATGGACATTTAAGAAATGACCAACACCATGACCTGTACCACACTGGAAATCAATATGCTGCTTCCATAACTCATGTCTTACAAGACCATCAATCCAGATACCATTTGCACCATATAAGAAAACAGCTTCCTGCATCTTCAACATAGCCTTTAATACATATGTGAAGTATTTTCTTTCAGTCTCACTGATTTTACCTAAGATGAATGTACGTGTAATATCAGTTGTACCATCTAAATACTGTCCACCTGAGTCAATAAGAAGCATACCTTCTTTTTTAACATGAACATCATGTTCATGAGATGGATGATAATGCATTAATGCCGCATTTTCTTTATAAGCAGTAATTGTATTAAATGAAATATCAGTAAATAATTCCTGTGCTTCTCTAAAGCCTAATAACTTATTAGTAATAGAACATTCAGTCGCATCATCAGGCATAGAAGTCTTTAACCAATACATGAACTTAGTCATTGCTACACCATCTTTTAAATGGGCATGCTTTGTATTTTCAATTTCTACATCTGACTTAATACTCTTGAAGTATTGAGATGGGTTAGATCCTTCCATGATTTCACAGTCTATAAATGAATAAATGGCATAGTTAATAGCACTTAAATCTACAAGTACCTGACCACTTAATCTCTTTGTATCTAGATAGATATCATCATAAGAACGGATTTCAACACCATCATTCTTATAAGCTTCAATCATCGCTTCATCATAAGTACCATCCTGAAGATATAAATAAGCGTTATCTAAAGTAATAATACTAAATGCCATAGCCATTGGAGAATGAGGAATATCCTTACCTCTGATATTGAATGTCCATGCAATATCATCTAATGATGTAATGATGTGCGCATTACATTCATTTTCTTCCATATAACCACGAATCCATTCAAGTTTCTGTGCTGTGCTTTGTCCATGATACTTCACATCATAGATATAAGCAGGTTCATGAGAACGTTCTGGACGATTTGTCCATACATCAGTCATATCAATGTCTTTTAATTCAAAATCAGTTTCTCTATCTTCATCTAAATCAATGATAAATGAAGCAGTTGTTACTTTACCATTGAAGCCAAGTACATCACCATCATCAAGATGATCAATGAGGAAATTCTTCACACTAGGAACATCTGCATTACCCATCTTCATGAGTTTAATACCAGGATAGAGTTCTTTTTCTGCCTGAATGAAATAACGTCCATCAGTCCATAACCATGCTTCTTCCTGTCCTACAACTAGGACACCTGCAGAACCAGTAAAGCCGCTTAGATACTTTCTAAACTGGTCATGTTCGCCTACAATTTCACTCTGATGATCATCATCAGTAGGCACATAATAGAACTTGATATTTTGTTCTTTTAATCTTTTCTGTAATTCTTTTATCATTTTTTTATCACCCAAGATAAGTTTAACACAAATGAGAGAGATAAGGTATAATACAATTAGGAGATGATTAAACATGAACGAATGGAATCTTGATGCCCTATATACGTCATTTCAAGACAAAAATTTTCAAGAAGATTTAAACACGCTTAAAGATTTGAATAAGAACTATCCTACTTATAGAAGTGAGAAAACAGAAGCATCATTACATAAAATAATAGAGACAAAAATAGAAATTGAAAAGAGAATAGAAAGGCTGCATTTTTTTATACAGCTTTCTTTATCGGCTCATACAGATGATGCGGAGGCAACACGTTATCTTGATCAATTAAATAATATAACTGCCTCAATGATAGGAGAAGATATTAAGAATAATGCCTATATTGCGGAGTTTGATTTAGATAGTTGTCAGGATCCTTTTATTAAGGAACATGCTTATATTCTTCATGAAATTAAAAATAAACAGAAGTATGTATTAGATGAAAAAGAAGAATCTATTATAGCTCATATGAAAAATACAGGTTCTTATGCTTGGATGAAGCATAAGGATATGGTTGTATCTTCTATTAAAGTGAATATAGATGGATATGATTATCCTTTGACTAAAGTACTGAACATGGCTCATAGTCCAGATAAGCAGACAAGAATGAAAGCTTATTTCGCAGAACTAGATGCCTATAAACCATATGAAGAAACGATTGCGACATGTTTAAGTGGAATCAAGGGAGAAGTGCTCTATACAAGTAAACTGAGAGGTTATGAATCACCATTAGAAGAATCATGTATCAAATCACGATTAAAGATGGAGACTCTTAATACATTACTTTCTGTTATGAAAAAGAATATGCCAGAAATAAGAGAATACCTTAAAATCAAGGCAGACTATCTAGGCTATCAGAACGGCTTGCCTTGGTTTGAACTTTATGCGCCTGTTGTTGAAGATGATGAAGAATATTCATTTGAGAAAGGGTCTCAGTTTGTCATTGATCAGTTCTATACATTCTCAAAACATTTAGGTGATTTTGCGACTCATGCAATTAAGAATCATTGGGCTGATGTCTATCCAAGAGAAAATAAAGTCAGCGGTGCATTCTGTGAAAATATTAGAAGTTTGAAACAAAGTCGTTTCTTATTCAACTATGGAAATCATTTCTCTGATGTGATTACTGTAGCCCATGAATTTGGTCATGGTTTCCATGGAAGATGTTTAGGTGATCAAACAATATTGAATACCCATTATCCAATGCCGATTGGAGAAACAGCCTCTAACTTCTGTGAAACAATAGTGGGAAAAGGTGCATTAAAATCAGCTACACCTACTCAAAAGATTGTGATATTAGAGAATACATTAAGTAATGCAACTCAGGTGATCTGTGATATTTATTCCCGTTTCTTATTTGAAAGCCGCTTCTTTGAAGCAAGAAAACAAGGTCCAGTGAGTGCTAAAGAAACAAAGAAAATCATGCTTCAAGCACAGATAGAAGCGTATGGTGATGGATTAGATCATAATTATCTCCATCCATATATGTGGACATGGAAACCTCATTATTATGATTCAGACTATTCATTCTATAACTACCCATACGCCTTTGGTTCATTACTTGCGAAAGGACTTTATGCACTTTATCAAAAAAAACCTGAACACTTCCCAGAGGATTATGAAACATTCCTTTCAGTTACAGGTAAGATGGATTTAGAAGATATTGCGAAAACACTTGATATAGATCTCACAGATGAGTCATTCTGGCAGAGTTCTATTGATATCATCAAAGAAGATATTAATACATTTAAAACACTTCTAGAGGAATACAAACATGATTGATACGTTCTATCAAAAAGAAAACCTAGAAGTTTATAAACGTTATCTCTATTTCCAGTTAAAAGATGATTCTCGTTTTCAAACACAATTTAATGACAATGAATATCACATTACTTATCAATCACGCACTGCATCTATTCACTTTCATGATATAGGTATGATAGAAGAAGAGATTATCAGCGATGATAAGCAGATCTTCTATCTTCATTTTCCATTGACTACATTTCCTATTGCCTTAGAACTTTATCAATGTATGATCAATAAACTCATAGAAGAAAAAGTAGAACCAATGAAGGTGGTTTTATGCTGTAGTGGGGGAATGACATCAGGATTTTTTAAGGAAAAGATGCAGAACTATATTTTAAAAAACAACCTCCCATTGATCATAGAAGGGGCAGCAGTTCATACTGTAGAAAAGAAGTGTCTCTATTATGATGTTGTATTATTAGCACCACAAATGGGTTATAAGAAAGAAGAGATAGAAACATTGACACATAAATATGTAGGTGTGATTGATCCTCAGGTCTTTGCAACATATGATTGTGGCGCATTATACAAACAGATTCAATATTACTATAGGAGAAATAAAGAATGAATGATACAAAAAGCGATATGATTTCAGGCGAACTCTATCAGCCATTTTCAAAAGAACTCTATAATGATCGTCTTTATTGTAAGAGTCTCTGTCATGAGTTAAACAATCTTTCACCGCTTAAAAGAGATGATATCAATCTTATACTAGATAAACTATTAAATGAATGGAATGAAGCTTTTATTGAACAACCTTTTCATTGTACATATGGCTATAATATTTCTTTAGGGAAGAACTTCTATTCTAAAGATAATCTCTTTATTGATGATAGTGGAATAGTGTCTATTAGTGATAATGTGACTATTGGATATAATGTCACAATACTCACATCAGTTACACCAACGAGTAGCCAGGATCGTGCAAAAGGATTAGAAAGTACACTTCCAGTACGTATTTATGAAGGAGTATGCATTGGATCCAATACAGTGATTTATCCAGGTGTAAAGATCAATAGAGAATCTATTATTGAACCAGGATCAGTTGTAAAGGATGACATCCCACCATTTGTGATTGCAGGAGGCAATCCATGTCGTGTAATGAACGCAATTGATGATAAGGACTTGATGAGAAAATGAGAGAATTAGGACAATTATATGACTATACACTCCTTCATTTCCTTCATCATCTTGCTGAAAGTACAAATGGTGCACTTACACCATTCTTTCGCTTTATCTCTTATTTTGGTGATAACGGCATCTTCTTTATCGCTTTATCCTTGGTACTCATTTATTTTAAAAAGACAAGAAAACTCGGTATATGTATCCTCATTAGTCTTGCGATAGGCGCTATCTTTACAAGTCTCTTTTTAAAGAATGCGATAGGACGTCATCGTCCTTATTTATCCGGTGTAGACGAATACTATAACTGGTGGAAGTATGTAGGAGGCTTACATTATAAAGAATTCTCATTTCCTTCAGGACATACTACAGCCACTATGGCTGTTATGATGTGTATATTCTTAACATGCAATAAGAAATACAGCTGGTTAGTTTTTATCTTTGTCGCATTAATGGGTCTAAGTCGTAATTATTTCATGGTGCACTACCCAACAGATGTTCTGGGTGGTATTATGGTAGGCGGAGTATCTGGTCTTATTTCATATTTGATATGTTATAAGAGTAAACTATTGGGAGGAAGAACATGAAACTAACAATGCTAGGTACGGGGAATGCCTTAGTCACTAAGATTTATAACACATGTTTCGTCTTAGAAGACAACCATCAATACTTTATGGTTGATGCAGGAGGAGGAAACCAGATCCTAACTCAGCTAAAAAAAGCAGGATATGATTGGAAGGATATGAAACATATCTTCTTGACTCATAAGCATATTGACCATCTACTAGGAATGGTCTGGATGATGCGTATGATTACACAGTTCATGAATGCAGGTAAATATGAAGGTGATGCTTATATCTATGGTCATGATGAAGTCATTCATATTTTAAAGGATATGGCTGATACACTTCTTGTACCAAAACAGAGTGCATTAATTGGAAAAAGACTTCACTTAGTAGAAGTGAAGGATCAAGAAACTAAAGAAATTATGGGACATCCAGTCACTTTCTTTGATATTCATTCAACTAAAGCCAAACAGTTTGGTTTCATGGTGGAATATGATGGTAAGAAACTCACATGCTGTGGTGATGAACCTTATTGTGAAGAAGAGAAAGTCTATGCAGAGAATGCGGATGTACTCTTGCATGAAGCATTCTGTTTATATGAAGAAAGAGACTTCAGACATCCTTATGAAAAACATCATTCAACAGTGAAAGATGCCTGTGAACTTGCGCAAAAACTTCATATTAAGAATCTTGTACTCTATCATACAGAAGATGATCATGTAGACAATCGTAAAGAACTCTACAAGGCAGAAGGTGTACACTATTATACAGGAAATATATATGTTCCTGATGATTTAGAAGTAATGAAATTTTAGAGCTATCATTTGATAGCTTTTTATATTAATAATTTTTTTAAAAAAGTGCGATATATATATATGTTAATTAACAAGTAGTATATAATATAAATAGATATAAAACTTGAAAGAAAGGATGATGATTATGAGTAAAAAGAAACGCGTCATTTCAGAAGAAAAGACAAAAGAACTTCAAAAAGATTGGCAAGGCTATGGCGCGATGACAGTGGCATATAGTCTTGTAGTTATCATTATCGTTCTTATTGCGATTATCGCAAAATTGTATTTCTAATAGAAAAGCCTCTGGATTATTTTCCAGAGGTTTTCCATTTCTGTCCATATTGATCTGCTTTGATAATAGCTTCTAATAAATTCTTTGAAGTCACTTCAAAAGGCATATTTAATGTCGTAGATCCTTCTTTAACTGCTTCTAAGCATACATGCATTAATGCTTCTTCATCTACTTCTTTCATCCCTAAATCAGAAAGTGTAGTAGGTAAATCTAATGCTTCTAAGAATTCATAATAGCTCTTTAATGTATCCTTAGGAGTATTCTCTAATACCAATTGTACAAGTGTACAAAAAGCGACTTTTTCACCATGCATCTTACTATTTGTTTCAGGAATAAGAGTGAACGCATTATGCAAGCCATGACCTACAGCTTCTCCACCTGATTCAAAACCTATACCACTTAAATAAATATTAGCTTCTATCACATTCTCTAGTGCTTCTGTGACTTTATGTTGCTTACAATCTTCTACAGCCTGCAATCCATAAGAATAGACAATATCAAAACAAGCCTTAGATATTGCGAAAGCACTTCTTGTTACCTGACTATGAAGACAATTCTCACTATGACTCACATAACAAGCCTTTGCTTCAAAATAAGTACTAAATGCATCACCAATACCCGTTCTCAGTAATCTTACTGGGGCATTCGCAATGACCTGTGTATCCACAATCACTTGATCTGGACTTTTAGGTAAATATAAATAATGATCAAACGTATGATCATCATGGTAAATCACTGATAAAGAAGAACATGGGGCATCCGTACTTGCGGCAGTAGGTATAACGACAATAGGCTTTTTCGCATAATAACCACATGCTTTAGTCGTATCTAATACCTTTCCTCCACCGACACCGACAATCACTTCACCATTCGTTTCTTCTACAATATGTTGTATTCTTTCAATCTCGCTCATGCTACATTCATTTTGAAATAGTACAACAGTCATTTCCTGTTCATGTAAGCTTTCCTCTATCTGAGGTATAAACATCTCTTTCAAGTTTTCACTTGTAATTACAACTATTCTTTTATAATCTTTTAAATCATCACCAAGACATTTTAATTCATCTTTTCCCTGTCTATATCTTGTTGGTGCACCAATCATCTTACTCATAACATCACGCTCCTATTTCTATTATAGAACATAAAAAAACAATGAGGAGAATTTTCTCCTCATTGTTTACATATCACAAAGACCTTTGTCTTCTCCGTATACTGAATACCAATCATTATTGAAATCAGTCACAGCTTTAGAAATACTTGGATTTTCAAAGATAGCCTTTAATACGCTTACTGGTGCAGTGACAGCCTGACTACCTGCATTAAATGCATCTCTTACCTGCTGTACACCCTTGAAGCTTGCAGCAAGAATCTTACAGTCATAACCATCTTCTACAATTCTATTAGATAAATGAGCCATTAATTCAAAAGGATCATTTCCTAAGTTTCCAATTCTATTTGTATAAGGTGCAATATAATCAGCACCTGCTGCGAGTGCCATATAAGCCTGCATCAAATCATAAACAGCTGTGGCAGTTACATTTTTACCTTCAGCCTTTAAAATCTTCATTGCCTTAACACCTTCATAAGTAGTAGGAACCTTTACATATACCTTGTCATCTACTTCTTCAAAGATCTTATGTGCTTCTTTCACAATTTCATCTGCTTCTGTCGCAATAACCTGAATATGTAAAGAACGTTCATCACCAATGATTTTTCTGATTTCTCTCATATGTCCAAAGAAATCCTTTGGGCTAGTCTTCTTTACAATACTTGGGTTACTTGTGACACCTACGATTGGTAAGTGATCTACCGCATCTCTAATTTCTTCTAAATCTACTGTATCAATAATAAATTCCATTGTTTTTCTCCTCCTATAAACTCTGTTCAGTTCTACCGATAATATCATCCTGAGTTGCTTTAGATAATACATTGAAGAATGCACTATATCCTGCAACACGTACAATTAAGTCCTTATGATTTTCTGGATGCTTTTGTGCATCTATTAAAGTTTCCTTAGAAACAATGTTGTACTGTACATGGTAACCATGGAGACGATTAAAGAATGTACGAATCAATAATTCTAGTTTCTGTTTGTTTTCCTCTGTAGAAAGCATCTGAGGTGTCATCTTCTGGTTAAGAAGTACGCCTCCTGTGATCTTTTCAGTACGAAGCTTAGATATACTCTTGAATACTGCAGTAGGGCCATTCTTATCTGTGTTATGTGCTGGAGAACATCCTTCAGCGAGTGGTTCATGTGCATTTCTTCCATCAGGAGTAGCCATTGTACCCATACCCTGACCAACATTGGCACTAATTGAAGAAGTACCTGCATAACGGATACCACCAATAGGCCCTCTGTTATAACGAGTATTTGGATACTTTTTGATTTCATCAATATAAGAATCATATGCTTCTACAATTAAGTTATCTGCATAATCATCATCATTACCATACTTAGGTGCTTCATCATTCAACATTTCCTGAATCTTCTTATTTTCAGGTGACTGGAAATCATCTAAGATCGCATTCCATAACTGTTCTCTTGTGATCTTCTTTTCATCATAAACAAGCTTCTTGATAGCAGCTAAGCTGTTTGCCATATTCGCAATACCGACCTGAAGACCTGAAATGAAGTCATACACTGCACCACCTTCTTTGATAGTCTTACCTCTACCAATACAGTCATCAGTCAATGCAGAACATAGAATATCTGGGACATCTCTTTCAGATGCCTTATCAATAAAGTTTTCTACAATAACACTATAACGTGTCATTTCTCTTACTGTTTTGTCCCATGCTGCAAGTAAATCTTCATAAGTTTCCATTTCAGTAAAGTAACCATGGCCCTTAGTGAAACGTTTGTTTGTAGTTAAGTCAACACCATTATTCATTGTGCATAATAATACTCTTGGGAAGTTGACATAAGACATACCTGTACAACGATATCCCCATTTACCAGGAACAGCTGTTTCTACACATCCGATAGCACTATAATTATAAGCATCTTCTTCCTTAACACCCCAGTTAATAAATGAAGGAATAATGATTTCATCATTATTTAATGCTGGCATACCAAATCCTAGTTTCATTACTTCAATACATTCATCAAAGAAATGTTTATTCAAGTTTGCATGATAACGTACAGTTAAGTTAGGCTGAGTGAGTCTTGTCTGAGCCACTGATTTTAATACCGCAAAACTTAATTCATTTACTGCATCCTTCTTATCAGTAGTCTGACCACCAATAGTGACATTCTGATACATTGGAGAACCAGCTGAACTTAATGTATGAGCCTGTGAACGTACCTTATTGACTGTGAGTGTCTTGATCCATAAACAAGTAAGAAGTTCTAATGCTTCTTCTTCAGTGATCTTCTTTTCGTTGATATCTTTAATATAGTAAGGATACATATACTGGTCAAAACGTCCATAGCTTAATGAATGACCATTTGATTCAATCTGAAGAATCAACTGAATAAACCATACAGACTGTATTGCTTCACGGAATGAATGAGCAGGTTCATAAGGCACCTTTGCACAGATTCTGCTTATTTCTAATAATTCTTCTTTTCTTGCAGGATTTGTTTCTTTTCCTGCCATTTCCTTTGCAAGAGAACTATAACGAAGTGTGAATGTATGCACTGCTTCAATAACAGTTAAAACTGAATTATAGAACATATACTTATCAACACTATCTGGCTGAGCCAAATCAAGCTTTTCTTTCATTTCTCTTGTGTAAGCTTCATAACCCTTTAATCCTTGTGCAAGAATACGTTCATAGTTGACTGCAAGATGTGCATCCCCTGCATTCAACTTACCTTCCATGCCAAATACACCTGTTTCCATAAATACACTCACTTCTTCAGGTAGTAAAGCTTCACCTCTTGCACGTAGGTTATTATTTTCCCAGAAAGGAGCAATATCTCTTAATTGTTGTTTTGTTTCTTCAGTGATATAGAATACATCACCATCTCTCTTTTCAAAAAGATCTAATTCATCCATGATGAACTTCATTGTATATTCAGGGAATACTGGTGCATTACAATTCTTTGTAGACTGGTTACCTACAATAAGTGTTTTATCTTCAATATAGATAGACATGTTTTCAAGAATCTTCTTCAACATTCTTGCACGAACCATCACACGTGGCTGATTTAAATTTTCCTTATAAGCCTCAGTCGCAAGAACAGCACGTTCTCCATCTACATAAGGCTTTTCATCTAATACTTCTTCTCTGAAAGCTTTCATTCTTTCAGTTAACTGACCAAAATGCTGAGTATTTTCCATTTTTGTTCCTCCTAAAGTTTCATACGTAAGTTTTATGTCTTTCATTACAAGCACATCATACGCATAAAAACGTTATCAGTCAACTACAAATTATGAAAATAATATCATAAACTTTCATATGAAACTTTTGTGTTGCGAAACATAAGTAGAAATGATAGGATAGAAGCGAAAAGAGGGATATGATATGGAAGGAATTATATTTAATATACAGAAATTTAGTATTCATGATGGACCTGGTATTCGTACAACAGTCTTTTTTAAAGGATGCCCATTAAGATGTGAATGGTGTGCTAATCCTGAGAGTCAGGCAGTGAATCCTCAGGTTTTATACAATAATGAAAAGTGTCTTCATTGTGAAACATGTGTACATACCTGTCCTAAAGGGGCTATAAAGATGGAAGATGGCTTGATTCGTATTGATCATAAAACATGTGATCATTGTATGGAATGTGTCAAAGCCTGTCCTGGGAAAGCCTTAACACAGGAAGGTGAAATCAAGACTGTAGAAGAAGTTGTTGATATTTGTATGCAGGACATTGATTTCTATGAAGAATCTAATGGTGGTGTGACTTTATCTGGTGGAGAAGCCATGGTGCAATATGATTTCATGATGGCTCTTGTCCATGCATTAAAAGAAAAAGGAATTCATCTTGCGATTGAAACAACAGGTATTGTAGATCATGAGAAGTTTAAGAAAGCAGCTCCTTTATTTGATCTCTTATTATTTGATGTGAAACAGGCTGATCCAATGAAACATAAGAAGGGAACACATGTCACAAATGAAGTCATTCAAAAGAACTTCAAATGGGCTATTGAACAGGGACTGAATGTATTACCTAGAATACCTGTTATTCCTGGCTTTAATGAAACATTAGAAGATGCGAAAGAACTCGCAACATGTATTAAAGAAGCAGGCGCGAAAGATGTACAGCTTCTTCCATTCCATCAGTTTGGTGAAAATAAATATAAACTACTTGGTAAAGACTATAAGCTTCATGAAGTAGAAGCATTACATCCTGAAGATTTAGTAGATTATCAAAATGAGTTTATTAAGTGTGGGTTGAATTGTTTCTTCTAGATTAATATAATGAGTGCGGAGGTATCTATGAAAGACCGCTATAATAAAATATTAGAACTACTTACAAAAGAAAAGAAAATAGAAGTCAATGAATTATCTCAAATACTTGGGGTATCCAATGTCACTATCCGTAAAGACTTAGATGCACTTGAAGAAAAAGGGATTATTAAAAGAGGACATGGCTATGCCATCCTTGCGAACAAGGATGATATCAATGGACGTTTAGCTTATCATTATGAAATAAAGAAAAGAATTGCACAAAAGGCTGCAGAACTTATTCATGATGGAGATACCATTATGATTGAAAGTGGGAGCTGCTGTGCGATTCTTGCAGATACAATTGCATCAGAGAAACTAGATGTCACTATTGTGACTAACAGTGCTTTTATTGCAGGATATATTCGCGATAAAAAGAATACCAATGTGATTCTTTTAGGTGGTGCTTACCAGAAAGATTCACAGGTTATGGTAGGACCTATCGTGGCACAATGTGCTCAAAACTTCTGTGTTGATCAGTTGTTTATTGGTGCCGATGGTTATAATCCTCGTGTAGGTTTCACAAATAGTGATCATTTACGTGCACAGGCTGTCAGAGATATGGCTGAACAGGCAGAACATATTATTGTCTTAACTGAAAGTGAAAAGTTCAATTCACATGGTGTAGTACCTCTTCAGTTAAAAGAACGTATTGATACAATCATTACTGATGATCATATTCCCGAAGATATTAAAACACATTTGTTATCAGAAAATAAAACATTACTCACTATAGAAAACAAATAAACGGAAGGGGGCCCTTCCGTTTTACTTTAAATCTTTTATAATGCGTTGTAATTCTCCTGGCTGACCATCCTTATAAGGTATCTTATAAGATGTCCCGTCTGTTAAGCATAAACAATTTAATTGTCCTCTATCTGCCACAGCGAGTCCTCCATCAATACCAATCTTATTATGATAATCAGGATCATACCAGATATTAAAAGAATGATCATCATTCACATAACATAAAGGCGTATGACCAAATATATAAGTATATTCAGGATTACATGGATTCATATAGAAATATTCTCTAATCCAGGCAAGTAATTCAGGATCACTATCTTCTATATTGGTTACCTCAGGATCCACTCCTGCATGCACCATTACATAATGCTTACCCTGATAATCAAGTTCTATATAGTTAGGTAGACTATCAATGAAATCAATAATTTCCTGTACAAACTCTTTCTTTATATCAAAATATTCCTCATAAGGAATAGAATCCTTCTGTAAGAACTCTCTTATACTATTTACAGTACCTGTGGCACCATTCTGTTTCCATAAACGATATGCATTATTCAAATCAGAATCTAAATCATTATATTTTAAGCTAGCTGCTAAAGATTGTCTCATCATGATTTCATGATTACCCTTGATCATATGAACATTAGGCATTGCTTTCACAAAATAATATATATCAATTGAATTAGGACCACGATCCATAATATCACCTAGGATATATAACTCATCTTCATCAGTGAATTGAATCTTATTGAGCATCAGCTGCAATAACACAAATTGCCCATGTAAATCAGACATGACAAAAATTCTCTTCACTAATACTCACCTGCCTCTCAAATACATTTTATCATACACAAAAAGGAATGCAAAACAGAACATAATCATCAAAAAAAATAGTTGAATTATGATATGATTATTATAGGTGAGGGATATGGATGAATTTTATCAAAAGACCTATTTAATGATTGTTTTTAAATGGTCTTATTACTATACAAGAAAGAATGTGAAAAATGTCAGATGTGACATTATTGAAGATACTAAAAACTATCATACTGTACGTTTTTATTTAAAGAATCGTGTTGCTTTTTTAACTGTCTGGCATAATGGCATAATAGAGGAACAAATCACAAATGAAGAAGGAAAAGAAATTTATTTCTATCTCCATTATACTTTAAAGAGCTTATCCCAGTTCTTATCTTATTATAGAGATTTTATGGTTGTCTTTTTAAGGGATGCAGATCCTAAACATGTGAAAGTAGGAATTGTAGACCAGGATGGTTTTTCTTCTAGTTATTTAATTGGTTTAATGAAAGAAAGTCTGACAATAGAAAAATCTAATCTAGAAGTAGAATCAGTAAGCCTTTCTTCATTAGAAGAAGTAGAAGGAGACTATGATGCACTTTATTTATCCCCTTCAGTCATGCATTTAAAAGGGGATATAGAGTCCATTGTCTCTGTTCCTGTGTATGTAATTGATCCTCTTGTTTATGCAACTAATGACTTCTATACACTTATACATACAATTTTGTCAAAATAATGCATCTGGCTTGCATTCTTAGTAGTAAATAGTATACTAATAGTAGTAATCATTACTGATTAGGAGAAGAAAACATATGGCGGAGACAAGACTTAGAAGATCTAAGCAACGAGATACGATATATGATATGCTTGTGAATGATCATACGCATCCTACAGCAGAAGTTATTTATTCTCATGTAAGAAGAATCATTCCGGATATATCACTAGGTACTGTTTATCGTAATCTGAATGTTTTGGTCGAAAACGGGTATATCAGAAAATTAAATATAGATGGCGTGACTGTGCATTACGATGGTAATGTGACACCACATCATCATATGGTATGTTCAAAATGTGGAAAGATTGTGGATATACATATTCCACATGGTGCATTTGATGAACTTGTTCATGATATAGAAGAACTAGATCAAGTACACCTCACACATGTTGATATGTTATTTCAAGGAATCTGTAATGATTGTAAGAATATGAAGGAGGATAAAGAAGATGTCTAATTTAAAAGGTACTGAAACATTAAAGAATTTAATGGCTGCATTTGCAGGTGAATCACAAGCAAGAAATCGTTATACTTTCTGGTCTAGTATTGCGAAAAAAGAAGGTTATGTAGAAGTGTCTAAAATCTTTGAAGAAACAGCTAACCAGGAAAAAGAACATGCGAAACGTTTGATGAAACTTATGAACACTGCTGCTCAGGGTGAAACATTACCTGTTGCAGGTGAATTCCCAGTATTAATGGGTACAACTGTAGAAAACTTAAAAGCTGCAGCTGCTGGTGAAAACGAAGAATGGACACATATGTATCCAGAATTTGCTAAGAAAGCTGAAGAAGAAGGATTACCTGAAATCGCAGCTATCTTAAGAGCAATTGCGATGGCTGAAAAGATGCATGAAGAAAGATATTTAAAACTTGCTAAACAGATTGAAGACGGCACAGTATTCAAGAAAGATCATAAAGTACTATGGAAATGTAACAACTGTGGATTTGTAGTAGAATCTTTAGAAGCTCCTACAGTATGTCCAGCTTGTAACCATCCACAGGCTTACTTTGAAGAATACAAATTCTTTGATTAATAAAATTGTGTGCAAAGACAGCGAAAGCTGTCTTTTATTATACGAAAAAAAGACCTCGAAAGAGGTCTTTAACGCATTTTAGCTGCCTGGATTAAATGTTTTGCAAGTACTGCAGTTGTGATGGTACCAACACCACCAGGAACAGGGGTAGCGGCAGAGGCTTTGCCATCAAGAGTCGCATAGTCTACATCACCACATAACTTACCATTCTCATCCACATTGATTCCTACATCAATCATCACGGCATCCTGTCCACAATAATCACTATTTAACATCTTTGCACGTCCTGCAGCTGTAATCACAATTTCTGCATCAGAACATGTCTTCTTTAAATCAACAGTTCTTGTATGAGTCATAGTTACTGTCGCATTCTCTTTAAGAAGCAGCATGGACACAGGTTTACCTACAACCATACTTCTTCCTACGACTGTCACTCTTTTACCTGTTAACTCAATATCATATGCCTTTAATACTTCAATAACGGCTTCTGCAGTACATGGAGAAAATCCAGTTGTATCTCCTGCAAACACCTTCGCAATATTAATAGGAGAAATACCATCTAAATCCTTTTTAGGATCAATCATATTTTCAATATCTTTTTCATTAATAGTACGAGGAAGTGGTCTTAATAATAAGATTCCTGTCACTTCATCATCTTCATTAATATCTTTAAAAGCTTTCTTGAAATCTTCATCGCTAATATCCTGTGGGAAAACATAAGAAGCCACATCTAAACCAAATGACTTTAATTTCTTAGTTGCTCCACGTTCATAACTCATATCATCGGGATTTTCACCCACTCTCACAATCGCAAGCTTAGGTACAAAAGTTAATGTTTCTAACTCTTTTGATACATATTCTTTAATTCCATCAGAAACTTTTTTTCCTCTTAACTCTAACATGATGTTCCTCCTAACTTTTTAATAACACTATTAGTTATTTTATCTGCAAGCAGTTGCCCTTCAACTAATAGCTTCTCAGCACGTTTATTCATCTTCTCAGCCATTTCTCTATTCTTCATAGACTTCGTATTAATATAGACATTCATAATAGAGCCAGTCAACGCACTACGTAGACATTGTACACCAACACCTACATCACTGATTGCCATCACTGAACCTTTCTCATTTAAAGTAGAAAATAACTTCAAAGACTGATAACTTAAATCCATGATCTGTAATGGTACAAGAGATGCATCCAATAAACATGACTCCATCACAAACTCTTTATGTTTCTTTTCTTCCTCAGTATTCTTAGGAAGTCTATAAGCCTCTGCAAGAGGCTTAAAGTTTTCTGCATCATCATCTACAGAAGTGACAAGCTTCTTCTTTAAGTCTTCTAACTTCTCTATGATTTCTCTTATTTCATCTTCTACATCTTTATATTTCTTCTTACCTACAGTTAAGTTACCTACCATGAGTCCTAAAGCACATCCAATAGCGCCCACTAGTCCTGAAGCACCTCCACCACCAGGAGTAGGTGAAGATGAAGATAACTCATCTAAGAAGTCTTTAATCATTTCTTTCATTCTTAACTCCCTCATACGAAAAGACACGAGAACCTCGTGTCTATTTTTCATAAATTATACTCATTTATTTGTATTAATGCAATTAATATGTTTGAAATATATACCTAAATTAATAAGAACACCTATTCCAATTAAACTAAATAAAGCAATTCCTAATGTCACAAAATAACTTTCAGGGAAAATATTGATAATAGGATCTATATCAGGATTGATCAGCCAATAGTTATTGTTGAAAAGGATATGATGCATCATTGTGAATGCTCCATCAAAATTGACATAGGCTGTTCCACCTACAATAAATACGAGTCCTAAAGTAGTGAACCCTGCCCACTTAAATGCTCTATAATCATTCTCTTTGACTGTAGAATAGATGAGATAGATAGTTCCAATCAGTACCACTAACCCAATAATTTCTAAACGATTCATTAATACTTTTACTTCATAAAAATGAAAAACTGTATTTTTAGTCATAGGAAATGCGGGGGTAGAAAGTGCTTTATGAGAGAATAGACTTAAATAGTGAATAATTGTCATATAACTTTCTCTTACTATCTTTTCACTGACCCCAATATTAGAGGCAATTAGTGAAGAAGGATAGAGTACAGGCACAAATGTGACTAAGAGAATAGCACAATCAATAATCAAAAAAGTCAAACATACAGTTAAAAGAATACTTTTAAATTTCTTCATTGTATAAGAAATCTTCTCCCTTTTGAACCTCTACTGTAGATAAATCAGGATAACCCTGTTGTCTTAATGCTTCATAAACACCAATGGCTACAGTATTAGATAAGTTCAAACTACGTGAATCTCCATACATAGGAATACGTACACAATCATCAATATACTTCTTTAAAATATCATGAGGAATACCATCATGCTCATGACCAAAGAAAAGATAATGTTCACCTTCCTGTTTAAAATCATCTTCACTATAAACTTTCTTAGAATAACGTGTAAAGAAATGATAAATACCAGGATTCTCTTTTTCAAACTCTTCAAAGTTTTCATAAACTTTAAAAGTGAGGTGATCAAAATAATCCATAACCGCTCTTTTCATTCTTGGATCATTTAACTTAAACCCTGTCGGTTTAATAATATGTAAAGGTGTATGTGTCGCTGCACATGTTCTCATAATATTACCTGTATTTTGTGGAATCGCAGGATGTACTAATACAACATGATTCATTACTTATGTGCCTCCT
Source organism: Catenibacterium faecis (assembly GCF_014306455.1). Lineage (NCBI taxonomy): Bacteria > Bacillati > Bacillota > Erysipelotrichia > Erysipelotrichales > Coprobacillaceae > Catenibacterium > Catenibacterium faecis. The sequence goes on along the minus strand of NZ_JACRWG010000015.1, from coordinate 17,845 downwards.
CTAAATAATCATATAAAGCCTTTAATGCCTTTGCACGATGAGAGACTTTATTCTTTTCTTCCATAGTCATCACTGCAGAAGTCTTCTTTAATGGTGGATAATAGAAAATAGGATCATAACCAAAGCCATTTTCACCATCAATACAATCGTTTATTTTTCCTTCAAAAGTACCTAAGAAAGTCTTTGTTTCTTCATCAGGAATAGCCAAAGCCATCGCACATACGAAACGTGCTGTCTTATCTTCTTTATCTTTTACAGCATCAATAATCCACTGATTCTTAATATCATAACTTGTATCTTCACCCATAAAACGAGAAGAATAAATACCAGGCTGTTTATCTAATGCATCTACTTCTAAACCAGAATCATCTGCAAGAGTAGGCATATGAATCATATTCATTACTGTTTCAGCTTTAATCACTGCATTTTCTGTAAAAGTAGTCCCTGTTTCTTCAATATCAGGATTATAACCTAATACATCTTTAATAGACTTTACTTCAATACCTAACTTTTCCAACATTGCAGAAATCTCTTTAAGTTTCCCTTTGTTTGTTGTTGCAACTACGATTTCTTTCATTCGCTTTCCTCCATTCCTAACGCTACTTTGACTTCATGGATAGGCATATCCTTTCCTGTCCAAAACTTAAAAGAACATGCACCCTGATAGACAATCATACGTTCTCCATTCATATAATCAAGACCTTTTTGTCTTGCATAACTTAATAGCTTTGTTTCCTTAGGGTTATAAATAATATCAGCTACTTTTAAACCATCAGGTAACATATCAGCACTCTCAATAATACATCCTTCAGGATGAGGTGCCATACCAACACTTGTTGTATTGACTAATAGATAAGTATCCTTTAAATCTTCCTTAATACTTTCCTGATCAATTTTCTTTAAAGTAATAGGGCAGTCTAATTTCTCATTAAGTTCTTTAATAAATGGCTTATCAGAACGATTATAAACCACAATTTCCTTAGCACCAGCCAAAGCAAGAGAAATAATAATTGCACTTGCTGCACCACCAGCTCCAAGTACTACAATCTTATGCTTCGCAATACCCCATCCTTTATCACGGCAGGCCATCACAAAACCTTCTCCATCAGTAATATGACCAATGAGTTTACCATTCTCATTCTTTACCGTATTGATACTCTTTGCAAGTTTTGCCTGTGTTGTGAGTTCATCCATATATTTCATCATATCCTGTTTATAAGGCATAGAAATATTGTATCCCTTAATAGGTAATGTCTTAACAGACGTAATATAGTCATCTAACTGATCTTTAGTCACTTCAAATGCAAGATAAACATCATTAATACCTAATGTTTGAAATGCAGTATTATGCATCATTGGTGAAAAAGAATGTTTAATAGGATTTGCGACAACCCCATATAAACCTGTATATCCAGTAATTGTATTTTTCATAACCTTCTCCTTTTGTCTTGTATTATACATCATTTTGTCGTTATGTGTGACTGTTCTTATAATATTTAGTACAATGGATTATAGAGGTGAAAAGTATGATCAAAAAATTAATTATCAATGCTGATGATTTCGGTATGTGTGAAGGAAACTCCCTAGGTATCCTTCTTGCACACGAAGAGGGACTTGTAAGTTCCACTACAGTGATGATGAATATGCCATATGCTTTATGGGCTCTAGACAAGGCAAAGGCATATCCAAATCTAGGAATTGGTGTTCATTTAACTTTAACTGCTGGTAAACCATTATTACCTGGCAAGAAAAGCTATACAGATGAAGAGGGGAACTTCTTAAGACCAAGTGCCTATGAAGATGAATTCCCAGATGGAGAACCAGATGAAGTCTATGAAGAATGGAAAGCACAGATAGAAGCTTTTATCGCACACACAGGACATCTTCCTACACATCTAGATTCTCATCACTATGTGCATATGGAACATAGACAATTAGAAGTCATCAAGCGTCTTGCCAAGGAATATAACCTTCCTATTAGACAAACAAGATATGTGGATGAAAACTACTTCCCAGCACGTTGTGAATTCTATAAAGATGGTGTAAGCTTTGAAACATTTAAAGAAATTTGTTCAACTGAAGGCTATGATACAGTAGAACTTGTTTGTCATCCTGCTTTAGTTGATGAAAGACTCATGAACGTATCTAGCTACAATATGAATCGTATCAAGGAATTAGAATTACTTAAGAGTGATGAATTCAAACAGTTCATCAAGGATCACGATATTCAGATCATAACTTACGCAGACATAAAAAATAATTAGGTATTTTTAAATAATAGTAGTAGAATGAGAAAAAAGTGAATGGAGTGACATATATGAGATACGCAGATAAGATGAATTACGTAAAAAAATCAGCCATTAGAAGTGTCATGGCTGATGCAAGTGAGAATGGTACGGTAGAGTATATTAGTTTTGCGAGTGGATTCCCTGATCCAGAAGCTATTCCACAGGAAAAGCTAGAAGAAGTAGGACATAAGATTCTTCAAGAAAAGACTTATGAAGTTTTGCAGTATGGCTCTGCCCAGGGTTATACAGGTTTAATAGAATCTTCTAAGTCATTCATTAATAAGCATGAATGTATATGCACAAGTGATGATGATATTATTATTACAACAGGATCACAGCAGGGATTAGATCTTGTGTCTAAGATATTCTGCGATGAAGGAGATTATGTTGTAGTAGAGAACCCAAGCTATTTAGGTGCTTTAAACTCATTTAAATGTAATGGGGCAAAGCTGCTTGGTGTTTCTTTAGAAGAAGATGGTGTAAATCTAAAAGAACTAGAAGAAGCCTTTAAAAAAGGACCAAAGGTATTCTATACAATTCCTAACTTCCAGAATCCTACCGGAGTCACAACATCTCTAGAAAAAAGAAAAGAAATCTATAACCTTGCAGTAAAGTATGATGTAGTTATTCTAGAAGATAACCCTTATGGTTATTTGCGTATTACAGGAGAAGAAGTCCCTTCTATTAAATCTTTAGATCAAGACCATCGGGTTGTTTATGCAGCCAGTCTTTCTAAGATTATCTCACCAGGTATGCGTACAGGAATCATCTGTGCAAGTAAAGATATTATCTCTAAGCTCTTTATGGCTAAACAATCAGGAGATAACCATACAAACAATCTTTCACAATATATGATGGATGCTTTCTTAAGAGAAACAGATATGGATGCACATATTAAACATTTGCAGTCTCTTTATGCAAAGAAATGTAACTTCATGTTAGAGATGATCAAGAAGTATTTCCATCCTTCTATTCATGTCATTGAACCAGAAGGTGGTATGTTTATATGGTTTGATTTACCTGATGGAGTCAGTATGCCAGAATTCGTTCAGGCTTCTATTAAGAAGCATGTAGCCATCGTACCAGGTAATGAATTCATGGTAGATAGTACTAAGCCGTGTCAATCTATTCGTATGAACTTCTCAGCTGCTTCTATGGAGAATATCGAAAAAGGTATTCAGATTTTAGGAGAACTAACATATCAATTCTGTAAATAAAAAAAGCCATTTCTGGCTTTTTTTTAATACATGCCACCTTGTGGCATAACAGGCTGTTGTGGTTCTTCCTTCTTAGGAAGTTCTGCCACACCTGCTTCGGTTGTTAAGAACAAGGCTGAAATACTAGCGGCATTTAATAATGCGCTACGAGTGACCTTAGTTGGATCAATAATGCCTGCTTCAAACATATTAACCCAGTCACCTGTCTTTGCATCAAATCCAAAGTCCTTTTCAGCAGTCTTTTGGATAGATACAATTTCTTCTTCATCATAACCAGCATTGATTGCAATCTGAGTAAGAGGCGCAAATAAAGAATTCATGACTACGTTAATACCCTTCTGGATATCTACATTCGTATCTCTGACCTGATTCTTTAATTCTTCATAGGCTTCTACTAACGCAGCACCACCACCAACAACGATACCTTCATCTACAGCGGCCTTAGTCGCATTAAGAGCATCTTCAATTCTTAATTTCTTTTCTTTTAATTCTGCTTCAGTTGTAGCACCGACTTTAATTGTTGCAACACCGTTAGATAATTTACCAATACGTTCTTTTAGAGTCTTCTTTTCATAATCACTCTTAGTATGAGTTAATTGTGTCTTTAATTCTTCTACACGTTTATTCACTGCTTCACTTGAACTATGACCAATTAGAGTAGTATTGTCTTTCTTTACAATCACTTTCTTGATTGTACCAAGATCTTCAATGGTTAAATCAGAAAGCTTCATATTAAGCTCCTTGTTGTAGAATTTAGCACCAGTTAATACTGCAATATCCTCCAACATTTCTTTCTGTTTATCACCAAATCCTGGAGCCTTAGTTGCTACGACATTAAAGGCACCTCTTAACTTATTCAATACAAGAGATGAAATAGCTTCATTCTCATAATCTTCAGCGATAAGTAATAATGGTTTATTAGCCTTTAATACCTGTTCAAGTACTGGAAGGATTTCCTGCAAATTAGTAATCTTCTGATTAGTGACTAAGATGAGTGGGTTATCCATTTCAACTTCCATCTTATCTGTATCACTTACAAAATAAGGAGATACATAACCCTTATCATACTGCATACCTTCATTGACTTCTAATTCATCATCAAAACTATTAGATTCATCTACATTGATAATACCATCTTTACCAACCTTTTCCATAGCCTGAGCAATCAATTCACCAATATGACTATTAGAAGAAGAAATAGTCGCAACTGATGCAATATCTCTGCTTGTTTCTACCTTATGAGAATTCTTTAATAATACTTCTGCCACTGCTTTAGAAGCTCTTTCAATACCTTCTCTCATAAGTACAGGGTTTGCACCTTTTTCAACCTGCTTCATGCCATTCACAATCATATCTCTTGCAAGAATTGTGGCAGTTGTTGTACCATCACCTGCAATATCATTTGTATTATTGGCTACTTCATATACAAGTTTTGCACCCATATTTTCAAAATGATCTTCTAATTCTATTTCCTTGGCAATAGAAACACCATCATTCGTAATTAAAGGAGAACCATAACTCTTCTCTAATACTACATTTCTACCTTTAGGACCAAGTGTAACACTCACTGCATCAGCAAGAGTATTCACACCCTTCAACATTGATTGACGTGCATCACTAGAAAAACGTATTTCTTTACTCATAGCTTATTCCTCCTATTCAATACATGCGAGAACATCTTTCTCGTCTATCACAATATATTCAACACCATCAAGTTTAACTTTTGTACCTGAGTATTCCTTGAATACAACACGATCTTTTTCTTTTAAATCATTTTCACATTGTGGACCTACTGCCACAACTTCTCCAACAGTAGGAAGACTCTTTGTTTCAGTAGTAAGAATAATACCACTAGCTGTCTTATTTTCTACTTCTTCTTTCTTTAATACGATATTCTTATTTAAAGGTTTCAACATAATTATTCCTCCTTGTTAGCACTCTCTTTATTTAATTGCTAAAAAGTATTATAGTTCGTTTTAGCACATTGTCAAGGCGAGTGCTAATTTGTTTTTGGGCAGATTGGATAAAAGTGCACAAAAAAAAGCCACTCCTGAGTAAAGAGTGACTTAATCGTCTTTTCGTTTTGTATCTTTCGCAACGATAAATGTGATCATACCAAGTATTAATCCAAAATAGAAAGAGAAGAAACGCCATAAGAACATAGAACTAGAGGCATTAGCTCGACCAAGAAAACCAAATAAGATCATATAACATCCTTCACTACCACCTGATGCACCGGGAATAGGGAGGAATGTATTAATTAAATTAATAATAGAAGCCAGTCCTAAGAACTGTACAAATAGGGTAACTGGTACTTTTATTCCTAAAGCAAGACACGAAAAGAATGGCGTAGAGTAGATAATAGTAAGTTTCACTATATTACATAATACTGTCTGTAATAAAGCTTTTTTATTTTTCTGTAATACATTCATCTGTTCTCTAAATTCACCAAAGTAATTCTGAATTCTAAAGCATGTTGATTCATAATCTTTTATAAGTGGTGTTTTAGAAAGGAGATAGACTACTTTATCTACTATAAAGTTCTGGAACTTCTTACTCTTAGCACCTGCAAATAATAGAAGAGTGACTACCGCATTAATAAGAAATCCGACGGCTGCCATAGAGGATACACCTACACCTTTATCTAAGAAGTAGGCTGAATCCACAATCATAATCACTGCAGTAAAGCCCATAATCACTATTTGATAACTAATAAAGCACATGAGTAAGATACTTGTAGAAATGGCAGGGGAGATTCCCTGGTTATTAAATACGAACACCTGGGCGAACTGTCCTCCTGAAGAAGAAGGAGTTAAACCACTAAACAAAGTACCTACAAGTCCATTCACAAAACCTTCTTTAAGAGTAAAGTCTTTCTTATAAAAACGCGCAAAGATCATTGTAGCGAGTCCATCAAATACATAATATATAAACATAATAAAACATAAGATGAATAGCCAGAAAGGATGCGCTGTAGTAATTGTTTTAAATACAGTAGAGACTTCAGAACCTACTGATAAGTATAAAGATATACCACTAATCACAAGAATTAATGCAATATTCAAGATATAGCTCTTCTTTGTTTTCATGGGAATCACCTCATTTCCCTATCTCTATTTTACCAATCTTATTCCTTATATGAAAGTAAAAGAAAAGAGTAAGGATTAAAATCCCTACTCGAATGTAATCATAATAATCTCATTTTCACATAATACTTTAAAATGATAGTTATGACGTGGTGCTATACCATTACTTACAATTAGTTCAGAACCACTTTCTGTATAACTTCCATGATTATAAGTAGCCGCATTATTACACTTTACAAGTGGACCAATACCAGGGAACCAGATAGTCCCACCATTACTATGTCCAGATAACTGTAAATGTGTATGTCCTTTATTTTGACTAAAACTATCAGGATAATGACTTAAAGTTAAGACAAACCCGTCAGAAGCAGGTATTTCTTCCTGACTATTAATAGATTGTCCATAAAGGGTAAAGGAACTATTACGATAATGAATGGTACGAGCACTATTATTAAGTACTTCAAATCCACCTTCATTAAGGATATTAGTCACTTCCTCAGCATGTGCATGATCTTCATCACCAAGTACTGCAAACTTACCATAACCTGGTTGAAGCTTCTTTAAGATTTTCTGTACTCTAGCATCTTGAATAGGTTTACTTTCATACAGATCACCAGTAAAAACAACCATATCATAGCTTTGATCTTCAATCTCATCTACAATTTGTTCAAAACGATCAATATCTTTGGATGCAGTAATATGTATATCGGATAAATCTACAATCTTAAAGTTTTTAAAACCATTAGGTAATAATCCATTACTATAAGTCATTCTTGTAAAAGAATAATGTGTTCTAGAAAAGAGACATGTATAACCACCAAACAACACCAATGCGAAAACAATAATTGCAAGAATACCAGTACGAATAATTTTCTTTTTCTTCATTATTTCTTGTTCATGATGACAGGAATAATCATCGGTCTTCTCTTTGTCTTAGTATAGAAATAAGATGTTAATGTTTCTCTGATTGTATTCTTAATTTCACCAAATGTTGTTTTTTCCTGCAATAAAGCACGTAGCTTACGATCCACAGCCATTTCTGCTCCATAAATCATAGGTTTACTATCTTTCATATAAACAAATCCACGGCTCATAATAACTGGTTTATGAAGTAAAATACCTGCATGAGAATCCATACTAATAAGTACTGCAACCATGCCATCTTCACTTAAAATCTGACGGTCATGTAATACCGCTGTAGATAAACCTGTTAAATCATTACCATCTACATAAATATCATCTGCATGTACGCTTCTTGTCTGGAATATCTCATGATCCTTTAAGCATAAACAATCTCCATTACTTAATACAAATGCATGATCAGGCTTTCCGCCTACTTCTTCATATAATTTTTTATGTATACAAAGCATTTTATGTTCACCATGAACTGGGAAGAAGTATTTAGGTTTAGTAAGAAGCATCATGAGCTTCTGTTCTTCCTGGGAAGCATGTCCAGAAGTATGAAGGTTACTGATCATAGAGTTTTCTAGAACTCTTGCTCCAGAACGATATAACTTATTAATTAAACGTGATACAGAAGATTGGTTACCAGGAATAGGGTTAGATGAGAATAATACAGTATCACCAGGTTTAATCTTAATCTGACGATGTGTACCATTCGCAATTCTATTTAATGCAGCAAGTGCCTCACCCTGAGATCCAGTACATAGAATTAGTATTTCATTATCAGGAAGATGTTTTGCTTCATCATTCTTAATAAAGAAACGATCAGGACACTTGATATAACCCATCTTTCTTGCAACATCAATATTGTTGACCATTGAACGTCCATATACAAGAATCTTACGATTAAACTTAACAGCAGCTTCTACAATCTGCTGTACTCTATGTATATTAGATGCGAATGTTGCAACAATAATACGTCCTTCAGTCTTTCTGAATTCTTCCTGTACCTGTCCTGCAACAGTCTTTTCACTAATAGAGAATGTAGGTACTTCTGCGTTCGTACTATCACTCATTAATAAATCGACACCTGTTTCACCTAAGAAACTCATAATCTGATAATCAGCAGGATTAGCAACTGGAGATAAATCAAACTTAAAGTCTCCTGTTTCTACAATACGACCATCAGGTGTATTCACAATAATCCCCATAGATTCAGGAATAGAGTGGTTTGTATTAAAGAAACCAATATTAAAATATTTAGTTTTGATAGAACTTTCATGGTTAATAGGAATCATCTTAGTTACATGTGTAAGATGATGTTCCTCTAGTTTTCTTCTAATCATGGCACAAGCCAATGGAGAAGCATAAATAAATGGTATATTCACTAGTCTTAATAAGAAAGGAATACCCCCAATATGGTCTTCATGACCATGTGTAATAAATAATCCCTTGATCTTTTTATTATTCTTTCTTAAATAAGTATAATCTGGAATAACATAATCAATCCCAGGAAGACCTTCAGATGCAAACTTAACACCTGCATCAATAATAATCATTTCATCATTACATTCAATACAGTAAGTATTCTTACCAACCTCATTTAAACCGCCTAATGCGAATATCTTTGTTCCCTGTGTTTTAACATTATGATGTGTAGAAGGGAATCTTCTTTTAGAACGGTGAGGTTTGAATGTCTTTTTCTTCTCAGTATTATCGACTGACATAAACTACTATCCACCTCTTTCTCAAATAATGTAAATTCATTCATTAAAATAATAATATAAATAAAGTGAATAATCAATGTTGTAAGGGAATACATGAGAAATTAAAAAAAGATGTTCTATTGAACATCTTAATAAGAACCTTTCTTAAAAGCAGCTATTGCAAGTGAACCTGGACCGATATGACAAGCAACACTTAATGATAAACGGTCAAAGATGACCTCTTTATCAGGAAATGCTTCTTTGATCTGTTCAAGATAATCTAAAGCAGCTTCTTTATCATAAGAATAAACACATGCTACTTCATAATCATCACCCCAGCCACGATCACTAATATCCTGTTTTACCTGGTCAATCATCATCTTACGAGCTTTTTTCATAGTACGTGAGGTACCGTATTTATCTAATTTTTCACCCTGAATAGTAAGAATAGGCTTAATCTTCAATAAACCCGCAAGCGTTGCAGCAGCAGGGGATAAACGCCCACCTTTCTTTAAATATTCAAGTGTATCTACAGTAACATAGATAGTGGCATTCATCTTATTGTTCATAAGATAATCATAAATCTCTTTTGCACTATATCCCTTATCTGCCATTGCAAGGGCATCTAGGACATCTGCTTTTTGTGTTACAGAGATTCTTTGAGAATCCACAACAAATACTTTTCCTTTATACTGATCTTCATCCGCCATCATCATTGCTGTCTGACAGCTTCCTGATAAGCCACTGCTCATAGGTATATGAATGATAGCGTCATGTGTTTTTAATATTTCATCCCACTTCTTTGCGATAATACCAATAGTAGGCTGTGAAGTGAATACTTCTGCACCACTCATTAGTTTTTCATAGAAATGTTCTTGTGTTAAATTGATATCTTCTTCAAATTCTTTCCCATCTATAGTAAAAGGCATAGGAATACAATAGATACCTAATTCTTTTGCTTCTTTTTGTGTAATGCCAGAGTTACTATCTGTCATGATTGCAATTTTCATACAAGGACCTCCTTCAGTCAAACTCAATTTTAACAATTTTGAGGAATAAATCAACATTTTCTTGACTAATCAAGGTAGACGAATTATTGTAAATGCACATGAAAGGAGTTACAAAAATGGTAGGAAAATACTTAGAAACACTTTATAGCATGGGAGAGAAAGCTCTTCAAGCCCTTATCATTATAGTTATTGGATATGTTGTATATAAGATTTTTGATAAGTTATTTACAAAATTTATAGAAAAGTCTTCCCAGGATGAAATTGTCTTAAACTTCTTTAAGACAATCATCAAGACAGTCTTTATTGTGATTATTGCGATTATGGCTTTATCACAGCTTGGTATTAATACAAGTTCTATTCTTGCTATCTTTACTGCAGCTTCTGCTGCTTTTGCACTTGCTATTAAAGACTCACTCGCAAGCTTCTTTGATGGTATTATCATCTTACTAGCAAAACCTTTTTCAAAAGGAGACTTAATTGAAGTTGTAGGTGTCACAGGAAGAATCCAGGAAATCTCTTTACTCTATACAAACCTACTTACTTTAGATAATAAGAAGATTGTCATTCCTAATTCACAGTTAGCACACTCAACATTAGTGAACTATTCAAGTGAAGAAATACGTCGTGTGGATTTAAACTTTGATGTTATTATGGGTAGTGATACAGAATTAGTTAAGAAGGTTATTATGGAAGAAGCCTTATCTAATCCTTATTGTCTCCATGATATTCCGCCATTTGTGAATATGACAGAATATAAGGATAGTGCATTAACCTTTACACTTAGAGTATGGGCAGCCACAGAAAACTATGAAACACTTAGATGTAGTTTACTTGAAAATATGAATAAGCGTTTCAACGAAGAAGGTATAGAACTTGCCTATACGACCTATGATATTCATCTAAGCAAATAAGTTGCGGAATATTCTTCAATCTGTTTAAATATAGGTGAGGTGAAGAATATGAAAATTGTAGATCAGAAAGGTTTTAATGAAGCATTAAACAATAAGTATGTATTAGTAGACTTCTATGCAGACTGGTGTGGCCCTTGTAAGATGGTTGGTCCAGTATTAGAAGAATTAGATGCTGAAAATGATCAGTTAACAGTTGTTAAAGTCAATGTAGACAATGAACTTGATTTAGCATCTAAATACGGTGTACAGTCAATTCCAAACATGATTTTCTTTAAAGAAGGTAAGGCTGTTACACAGATCATTGGTTTCGCAAATAAGGATGCAATCCTTGATAAAATCAACCCATTTATGGACTAAGAGGCACCTGATTGGTGTCTTTTTTATATGCCTGATTTTTCTTTTTATGATAATAAATTAAGCGTAAAAAATATTAAAATTAGTCAATTTGTGGAAAAGACAAATAACTAAAATAGATTCATGAAATGCACAAAGATTTATACTAATGAATATTGACATGTATACACAAAGAGTGTAAGATGTTTCTCATGATAGTTGGATGCTATCATACAGTTATATCCATTATGGAGGGGAAAATTATGAAAACAGTAAAGGTTTTAGTTGCTGCAAGTATGGCAGCAGCATTACTTGCTGGATGTGGAAGCAAAACTGATACAGATACTTTCAGATTTGCAAGTGAATTAGATATCCAGGGTATGGATTCTACAGTAGTTGATGATGGTATGTCATACAACGCAATCCACGCAATCACAGACGGCTTAACAGCAGTAAATGACAAAGGCAAGACAGTTCCAGCATTAGCTAAGAGCTGGGATGTAAGTGCTGATGGTAAGACTTACACTTTCCACTTAAAAGATGCTAAGTGGTCAAATGGTGATAAAGTCACTGCCAACGATTTCGTTTATTCTTGGAAGAGAATTATTAAGAATGCAGGTAACTATGCTTACATGTTAGGTGATGATGGTGCATCAGTTAAGAATGCGAGTCAGTTGATTGATCTAGGTCCTAAGGCAACAGATGAACAGATGAACACTTTAGGTGTTAAAGCAACTGATGATAAGACTTTAGTTGTTGAATTAAACAACAAGGTTCCATATTTCACAGATTTAATGGCTTTCCCATGCTACTTCCCACAGAACGAAAAGTTCGTTGAAAAATGTGGTAAGAACTATGGTACTAAACCAGAATACACATTATCTAATGGTGCTTATACAATGACTAAGTGGATCAAAGGTAACAAAGCAACATTCACTAAGAACGATAAGTACTATGATGCTAAAGCAGTTAAGACTAAGAACCTTGAAATGTTCCTAGTACAGGATCCTAAGACTGCTGCACAGAACTTTGACAATGGCAAAGTTGACTATGCAACAATTAACTCTACATTAGTAGATAAGTATAAAGGTAAAGATACTTTCACTACTTTCAATGAAGGTTTCTTATTCTACTTACAGTTGAACTTCAACAATAAGACAACTGCAAATAAGAATGTAAGAGAAGCATTGTCTTATGCAATCAACAGAAAAGATTTATGTGAAAACGTATTAAAAGATGGTTCTAAAGAAGCAACTGGTTTTGTTCCATCACAGTTATCTACTAGTCCAGCTGGTAAAGATTTCCGTGATACTGCAGGTGCTCTTGTAGGTTATGATGTTAAGAAGGCTCAGGAATACTTAGATGCAGCTAAGAAGGAATTAGGTACTGATACAATCACTATTGATTTATTATATGGTACTGATGAATCACCAATGGATACTATGGCTGAATACTTACAGGGTTCATTCACTAAGTTAAAAGGCTTAAAGGTAAACATGGTTGCAACTGTTAAGAAAGACAGAATTTATAACAGAGAAGCAAATGGTAACTTCCAGGTTGTATGTACTCGTTGGGGTCCAGACTATGCTGATCCAACTACTTACTTGAACTTATTCTTAACTGGTAACCAGAATAACTATGGTAAGTACAGCAATGCTAAAGTTGATTCATTAATGAAACAGGTTCAGGCTGAATCAGACTTAAATAAACGTTGGGACTTAATGACTCAGGTAGAAAAGACTGCACTTGATGATTTAGCTTATGTTCCAGTATTCGAAAAGGGTGCTGCAGCATTAAAGGCTAAGAATGTAAAAGGAGTTGTTCATTCAGCAGTTGGTGTTCCTTATACATTCAAATACGTAACTATCAAATAAGAATAAACAGAACATAGTGAGAATAAACACATTATAGCTCTTGCTATAATGTGTTCTTCTTTTTAAATGAAAGGTGTGATATTTATATGGATAAATCCATGATTAGGTATATCTTAAAGAGATTGCTTATTTCCGCAATTACTTTATTCGTTATACTAACAGTTCTGTTCATTATGACTCGTTGTATGCCAGGTTCTCCATTCAACTCAGAAAAGTTGAGTCCAGAACAGCAGAAAGTCATTATGGCAAAATATGGTCTTGATAAGCCAGTTCTTGTACAGTATGGTACATACTTAAAGAATATGTTATCAGGCGACTTCGGTGTTTCTTATGTTTTATACAAAGATCAGAATGTTTCTGAATTAGTATTTGACGCAGCTAAGATTTCATTTGCTTATGGTATCGCTGCATGTATCTTAGGTACATTAGTAGGTATGTTACTTGGTATCGTTGCTGCATTAAACAAGAACACTATTTGGGATACAATCGCAACTATTATTTCTATCTTAGGTGTATCTATCCCATCGTTCGTATTCGCATTATTACTTGTTATCTTGTTCAGTAATGATCTTCGTATCTTACCAACAATGTATGATGATATGAATCCAATCTTCTCATCTATATTACCAGTTATCGCTTTATCTATGAGCGTTATTGCCAACGTAGCACGTTTCACTCGTACAGAAATGATTTCTGTATTAAATAGTGAATATATGACTCTAGCAATGGCTAAAGGTTTAGATCGTAAGACATTAATCTTCAAGCATGCATTACGTAATGCCTTAATTCCAGTAATCACTATCTTAGGTCCAATCCTAGTTAACTTGATGACTGGTACAATGGTAGTAGAACAGATCTGTTCTGTACCAGGTTTAGGTAAGCTATTAATTAACAGTATTCGTGCCAATGACTACAACATCATCGTTGCATGTTCATTCTTATATGCATTCATGTATATCGTTATGATGTTAGTAATCGATGTATCTTATGGTATTATCGATCCACGTATCCGTTTAGGAAAGGGGGACAACTAAGATGGATGACAAGAAATATGAATTTTTGCCAGATGATTTTGAGTTTATCGGTGATAAACAGAATATCAACATTGATGAAGTTGCTCCTGCAAGACCTGCTTGGAAAGACGTTGTTTATCGTTTTACTCAGAACAAAGGTGCAATCTTTGGTTTAGCTTGTATTATTATCATTGCTTTACTTGCTATCTTTGTACCAATGATTTCTCATTGGAAATATGATGCAATTGATACAAGTATTGCGAATATTCTTCCAAATGGTACTCATTTCTTTGGTACTGATAAATATGGCCGTGACTTGTTCGTAAGAACTTGGCAGGGTACTCGTATTTCATTAATTATCGCATTAGTTGCAGTAGTTATTGATATCGTAGTTGGTATGACTTATGGTTTAATTTCTGGTTACTTTGGTGGTTTAATTGACTCTGTCCTTCAGAGAATTCAGGAAATCATCAACTCTATCCCAACACTAGTAGTATTAACTATTCTTTTAACAGTATTAAAGCCTTCTTTATATACCGTTATTCTTGCGTTAATCTTCACTGAATGGATTCCTATGTCTCGTATCACAAGAGCACAGGTATTAAAAATCAAGGAAGATGAATTCATTCTTGCTTCTAGAACATTAGGTGCAAGCAATATCTTTATCTTATTCAAGGAAATCTTACCAAACATCTTTGGTCAGTTAATCATCATGTCTATGATGACTATCCCAAATGCAATCTTCTATGAAGCATATCTAGCATTCGTTGGTTTAGGTTTAACTGTACCTCAGGCTTCACTTGGTACTTTGATCAACTCAGGTTTCGAAGTATTCACAGTATATCCAACTCAGATGACTATCCCAGCTATTATCCTTGCAGTATTAATGTTAGGATTCAACTTATTAGGTGATGGTTTAAGAGATGCACTTGATCCTACTATGAAGGAGATGTAATTATGGCTGACAGAGAAAGAATTTTAAAAATCAGAGACTTAAATATCTCCTTTAAGATTGAAGGTAAGAAAGTGAATGCCATCCGTGGTGTTAACTTAGACCTTTATAAAGGAGAAACAATTGCGATTGTAGGTGAATCTGGTTCAGGTAAATCAGTTACTACAAAAGCTATCATGGGTATCTTAGCTAAGAATGGTAGTATTGAAAGTGGTTCAATCGACTATACTTGGCATGATCCAGATACTGATGAAAAACATACAGTAGATATTACTAAGATGACAGAAAAGGAAATCCAGAAGGAAATTCGTGGTCGTAAGATTGCGATGGTCTTCCAGGATCCAATGACTTCTCTAGACCCAACAATGACAATTGGTAAACAGATTATGGAACCAATGATGTATCATTATGGAACATCTAAAGAAGATGCATATAAAAAAGCTGTAGAACTTCTTGAAGAAGTAGGAATCACAAATGCAGAAAAACGTATGAAGAACTACCCTCATCAGTTATCTGGTGGTATGAGACAGCGTGTTGTTATCGCAATCGCTTTATCTTGTGATCCATATGTATTAATTTGTGACGAACCTACAACAGCCCTAGATGTAACTATCCAGGCTAAGATTCTTGAATTAATTCAGGACTTACAGAAGAAAAAAGGTATTTCAGTTATTTATATCACACATGACTTAGGTGTAGTTGCTAAGGTAGCTGACTTCGTAAACGTTATGTATGCAGGTAAGATTGTAGAAACAGGTTCTATCGAAGATATCTTCTACAGACCTTTACATCCATATACTTGGGGTCTTTTATCAGCAATGCCTGATCTAAATACTGATGATCCAGAATTATATACAATTCCTGGTTCACCACCAAACGTTACAAAAGAAATCAAAGGTGATGCATTCGCACCACGTAATAAATATGCATTAAATATCGATAAGAGAATTGAACCACCTATGTTCAAAGTAGAAGGTTCTACAACTCATAAGGTAGCCAGCTGGTTAATGCATCCAAATGCGCCAAAGGTAGAAATGCCTGAAGCATTAAGAAAGAGAATCGATAACATGATGAAAGAAGGTGTACCAAATAATGGACAAGAATAGTCAGACTCCAATTCTTGAAGTCAAGAATTTAAAACAGTATTTCTATCCAAGTAGAAAGTTTACTGTAAAAGCCGTTGATGGTATTTCATTCAAAATCATGCCAGGTGAAACATATGGTTTAGTAGGTGAATCTGGTTCAGGTAAATCTACTACTGGTCGTGCTATTATTAGATTATATGATCCAACTGATGGTCAGATCATTTTCGAAGGTGAAGATATCACTGGTAAGATGTCTAATAAAGCTCTTAAGACATTACGTACTAAGATGGCTATGATTTTCCAGGATCCAATGGCTTGTTTAAACCCTCGTAAGAAGGTTATTGATATTATTGCTCAGGGTCTTGATATTCATCATGATTATAAAGATGAACAAGAAAGAGAAGAAAAGGTTTATAAGATTCTTGAAATGGTAGGTTTATCAAAAGAACATGCTAACCGTTTCCCACACCAGTTTTCTGGTGGTCAGAGACAGCGTATTGGTATCGCAAGAGCCTTAATTATGAACCCTGATCTAATTATTGCCGATGAAGCAATCTCAGCCCTAGACGTATCTATTCAGGCACAGGTTGTAAACCTAATGAAGAAGATGCAGAAAGAAACAGGTGCTGCTTACTTATTTATCGCTCATGACTTATCAATGGTTAAATACATCTCTGATAGAATTGGTGTATTACATTTAGGTCACTTAGTAGAAACAGGAACTGCAGATGAAATCTTTAGTAATCCTCTCCATCCATATACAAGATCATTATTATCTGCTATCCCTCATTCTAACCCAAGAGTAGAGAAGGTAAGAAAATCATTCTCTTATGATTATGAAACAAGCGGTCTTGATTATGCAGCTGGTACTCAGCATCAGATTACTGAAACACACTTTGTATTAGGTACTGATGAAGATGTTGAACAGTTCAAGAAAGACGCAGCAAACTTCAAATTATAACATCAAAAGACTATGACACTTATGTGTGATAGTCTTTTTTTAGGCTCTAAAAATGTGAACTAATACACTTATTCGGTGTAAAAAGTGTAGTTGTAGCACATTTATTCACTGTAAAAAGTGTATAGGTACTACATTTATTCGCTGTAAAAAATGTAAAAAGATGGTATAAAAGATAAAAAGGGGTGTTTCTATGTATCGATACGCAATAGAAGAATTATTCAAATGGAAAGAAAAGCCAAATCGTAAGCCAATGATTATACAGGGTGCAAGACAGGTAGGTAAAACATGGCTGGTCAACTACCCGCGACCTAAAGGTCATGGGCTTGTAACTGCCCAGTCGTATTAACGGTTTACACCTCCGACCTTTAACCCCAATAGATATTGCTATCTAAAGTGGCGTTACATCATAGGGTGGTTGACAGCACCCTTTGTAGCAGAGTTTACTCTGTTACAACTGTATTAGGTACTTGGCTATCTGCAAGATAGTTTATTCCCATACGATACAG
>NZ_JACRWG010000014.1:0-42909 GCF_014306455.1 Catenibacterium faecis | reverse complement strand
CCTCGAGGATCTGGCGGCGATAGCATGATGGACACACCCGTTCCCATCCCGAACACGGAAGTTAAGCATCATAACGGCGACGATAGTGTGAAGACGCGACAATAGCAAGCTGCCAGGTCCTTTTTTTTATGTTTTAATTTTCTATTATATTCAGTATAATGTAAGTGCAAGCTAAAGGAGATTCAACATGCGTATTGCGATATTTACAGACACTTATTATCCTGATATTAATGGCGTTGTTTCATCAATTGGTATACTCAGAAATGAATTAATGAAACATGGTCATCAAGTCTTGATTATAACTACAATTCCTCCTCTTGGTGTTCATATTGAAGATGATCCATTTATTATAAGAATGAATGGAATCTCTCTTAAAAGTATTTATGGATACCGTATGGCAGGCATTTATAATAATAAAATATTTAAAAAGATTAAAGAATTTAATCCAGATATCATTCATACGCAGACTGAATATGGCGTAGGCTTATTTGGACGATTATGTGGTTATAAGCTTAACATTCCTACAGTATATACATTCCATACCAATCTTTATGACTACACTTACTATGTCACTAAAGGAATCGAACCATTTGATTCAATCGCAAAAAAGATTGTCAAGAAGCTGATGAAGATATATACAACCCATACAACTTCTCTTATTGTCCCTAGTGTTAAAACAGCTTCTATGATGAAATCTATTGGTATCAAAAAAGAAATCAATATTGTACCAACTGGACTCGAATTAGAACGCTTTAAAAGATATAATAAAGAACATACAAATCAAATCAAAGAAAAGTATGGCCTTAGTGATCATTTTAATTTAATCTCTTTAGGTAGACTTGCTGAAGAAAAATCATTAGATCTCATCATTAACGCAATGCCTGAAATCATTCAAAGAAATCCAAATATACGATTGTTTATTATAGGTGATGGACCTGCAAAGAACACTTTGATGCAATTAACACATGATTTAAAAATGGATGATTATATTCGTTTTGCAGGATGTCAAAGTGCAGACGTTATTCCTGATTTCTATTATTCCGGTGATCTTTTTGTCTCAGCATCTCTAACTGAAACACAAGGTCTAACATTTATTGAAGCAATGGCCTCTTCTTTACCAGTTCTTGCAAGATATGATTCTAATTTAGATCCTGTTATTGTAGAGGGTGGTAATGGTCATTTCTTTTATACTCAAGAAGAATATATCAAAAAAGTAATAGAATTATCTCATAAGGATCTTACACCTTATAAAGAGTATGCAGCAAAGCATGCCCAACAATTTGATTCTCATACATTCTATAAAGGAGTGATGCATGTGTATAACAGGTCTATTGATCATTTTGAAAACTGTTTTGTAGTCTCTTCAATAAAACCACATGAAAAGCTAGTCTCAGTAGAATTTGTAAGTGGTAAAAGAAAAATAGCTCTTGAATGTACTATAGAAGATGTAGAAACATTCCATCTCGCCATTCAAACTCGTGTCAATCAGGAAGTTATAGATATTCTTAAAGAGAAGCAGAATATCAGACATTTATATTTTAAAGCAGTAAAACTGCTTAGCTATCATGACTATTGTTTCCATGACTTAAAGAAACGCTTAGAAACTTATGGAGACTATAATGAAATTGAGATTATGAAATGTATGGCATTATTAACAGATCGCCATCTCATAGATGATCGTAAATATGTAAGAAGCTATATTGATGCAACTCTTAAGAAGGGTAAAGGCTTAAAAAGGGCACTTATTGATTTAAAGAATAAAGATATTCCAGAACATTTAATTGAAGAAGAAATCGAAAAATTTGACGAATCAGAAGAAATAGAATATGCTTTTAATATTGTGGATCAGCTCTATTCAAACAATAGAAAGCTTTCTCCACAGGGATTAATTCAAAAAATCAAGAGAACCTTATATAATAAAGGATATAGCGAAAATACAATTCTTTCTGTTATGAATAGCTATGATTTTGAATTTTCTCATGAACGTACATTGTCTTTATTAAAACAGGAATGTGAAAAGACATATAAACGTTATCAAAATAAATATCATGATCAGGAATTAAAGATGCGTATCAGCCGTTTTCTTAAGCAGAAGGGGTATGATTATGAAGATATTCTGATTGTGATGGATGAAATATGGAGTGAATTGAATGATTAAAATTAATGAAATGAATCCAGGAAAAGAAACAGTTGGTTTTGAAGCTATTATTATCTCAGTCACTGTAGGTAAAACAAATGGTGCCAACAAGTCTTCTTATTTAAATATTGTCTTACAGGATGCAACAGGCACTATTGATGCAAAGCTCTGGTCTGCCACAGATGAACAGATTCGTTTATTTGAAAGAGGACAGGTTGTAAGAGGTAAAGGAGATATCATCAATTATAAGGGCATGAGACAGATGAAAATCGTTAAGCTTGAGCCTATTGAAATGAATGATGAACAGAAGGCTTTATTCTTACCACAGCCACCTATTGAAAAAGCAGTGATGCAGAAGGAATTAGATATGTATATGAAGAAGATCCACAACATTCGTCTTTATGCGATTGTTCATGGACTTATTGAAAAACATTATACAGCTTTTGTGAACTATCCTGCAGCCACTAAAAATCATCATGATTTTGCCTCAGGACTTCTTTATCATACTTTATGTATGTTGAAGCTTGCAGATCAGCTCATTAACGTTTATAGCTATTTAGATGCAGATTTACTATATGCAGGTGTTATTCTACATGATATTGGTAAGGTTAAAGAATTTACTGGACCTATTGTTCCTGCTTATTCTATTGAAGGAAGCTTAGTAGGTCATATCTCTATTGGTCATGCAATGGTGAAGGACATGGCAGAAGAATTACATATCGAGGGAGAAGAAGTATTCTTACTAGAACATATGATTCTTTCTCATCATGGTAAACAGGAATATGGTTCTCCAGTTCTTCCACAGATTCCTGAAGCAGAAGCATTAACACTTATTGATAATGTAGATGCAAGAATGAATATGTTTGAAAAAGCCCTCAAGGATACTGAACCAGGATCATATTCTGCACGTATCTTTGGATTAGAAAATAGAAATGTATACAAATCACATCACTAATGTGTTATAAATTAGTGGCGAAAAACCCATAGGCTTGCCTATGGGATGAAAGCCACATAATTTTTACTTGAGTTAAGCATAAGGGTAAGTTTAATAAGAAAAAACGTTTTGGCAGGTCTATAAAGAATAGATGGGCTTCTGGGTTTCAGGCTGCTGTAGAAGAAAAATTCAAGACCATTGATGGTACATATATAGAAGTGCCTAATGATTATAGAGCATCACAATATGACCATATTGCAGATGATTACATAAAGAAGAAATTATCTGGTAGGATGTATCATTTAGCAGATGGAACTCTAGTACAACGAGACTGGTATTCATCATTTCTGTTGTACTGCTATGACTACAGGACTAGGAATATAGATAGAGACAGATGTATTTCAGAATTTGAAAAGTGTTACAGTAAGGAAGAAGCCTTAATTAAAAGAATTAAGATTAATAGAATCAAAGTATTGAATAGTGGAATCAAAATAGTATAAAATAAACATAAGGGAGATTGATTATACTTCCATATCGTAAGATAGAAATTTACCGTTAATGTGGTCGTTGGACTGCTTGGTAATAGAAGTTCTTACTCAAATAGATTTACACTTGTATTCCAAAGTCTGAAAATGATGTACGATTACAAGCTAAACTTGATAGTAAGAACCCCACGAGCTTGCCCGTGGGAGTAGTCAGAATAAACAAAACAAACAGGAGGTTTTACATGTGTATGGATAAGGTTAAAGATTGGTTATTCGGTGAAGAAGAAGGATATACAGAAGATTACAATACTGCACAAAACGGACAGGAAGAAAATTCTAATATTTTTGAAAACAATAAGACTAAAAAGACAAGTGAGATGTTGAAGCCATTTGATGCCAACTCTAGTCTTGTATTATTTGAACCACGTGCTTATTCTGATTCTCAGGAAATTGGTGGTTATTTAAAGAAAAATAAAGCAGCTGTCGTTAACCTACATCGTTTACAGAAGGAACAGCAGAAACGTGTTGTTGATTTCTTAACTGGTGTTATTTTCGCAATTGATGGTGATATTCAGGTAATTGGTCCTAAGATTTTCTTATGTACACCTAAGAACATTGGTGTAACTGGTTCAATTACTCTTGATGATGACACACCTACAAGTACGGAGGAATAAGTATTAGCATTCGCTAATACTTTTTTTATGAAATATGTTAGAACATTTTAAAGGTGATGAAGAATTCGTCTCTAAAATACTAGATTACAAAGATCAGGCACTTTACTCACAGCGTATGATTCTTACACAATTTCTTGATCCACATCAGCAGTCCATTGTAGAAAGTGTTATTGGTCATGAACTCAAAGTAGAAGCAGATGGAGGATTTGATGGGGCAGAAAATAAAAGAGTACTCATAGCGCCTGATTTCTATGAATTTGAACCTGAAGATTTTAAAGTCACAGTATTTCAAGTAGATTACAATGATACATTTGGAAAACTTAAACATTCCGATGTCTTAGGGGCTTTAATGCATTTAGGTATTAAGCGTCAATGTATCGGTGATATCAATGAAGAGCCACTTTCCTTTGCCTGTATGACAGAAAATAGCGATTATATTCGTATGAATCTCACACGTATCAAACGTTCTTCTATTCATTTAGTAGAAAGTAAAGAACGTCTTTCTATTCAGCAGGATACCTATACTAAAACAGTGATCGTTTCTTCTTTGCGTTTAGATAAGATGGTTGCGCAATTATTTGGCATCTCTCGCAATAAAGCAGTAGAAGCCATTCGTGGTCAGTATGTCAAGCTTAATTACAAAGTTATTGAAGATATTTCAAAAATATGCGATAATAACGTTATAATATCTTTACGTCATCATGGCCGAGTAAAGATATTCATAACAGATAGAAGAACAAAGCAGGATAATTATGTAATAGAAGGCCAATATTATCGATGAGGGGACACGGTTATGGGATACATGTTCAATAAGCAGCTTCGTGGATATAATACTGAAGAAGTCGATGATACGATTGAGACTTTAGAAAAGAAAATTCAGGAAACTACTTTACAAATCAGAAGACTTGAAAAAGAATTGGATAAAGTTAAAAAAGAAAATATCGCGATGGCTAATCGTCAATCTATTGAACGAAAGACCAATGAAGAGATTTCCCGTCTTGCTTTAAAGGAAGCCAGTGAACTCATTACAAAGGCGAAGCATAATGCGAATATGATTCTTAAAGAGTCTATGAATTATGTGAAGGGTTTAAGTGATGAAGTAGAAGGCTTTAAGGATGAAGCAAAAGATTTTAGGGCTGAAATTGTAAAAATCAGCACAGAATTGCTAGAAACTATTGACAAATCAGAAATTTTTAGTTTAATTAATGAAGAAGAAAAAAAAAGCGAAGAAAGAGAGCGCTGATCAAGAGAACTTATAGAGAAACCGTGGGTGGTGGAAACGGTGAAGGTGTATTGGTCAGGAATCACTCTGGAGCTGCATCCTGAATAAAGTAGGGAATGCCGTTGATTGCGTTAAGATCTTAAGTGCATATCGAATGATATGAACAAAGGTGGTACCGCGTGCAAACGTCCTTTATGAAGGACGTTTTTTTATTTGTGAAAGGGGATATATATGAATTACAAAAGCACACTCTTAATGCCAAAAACTGATTTTGAGATGCGTGGTAAGCTTCCTACTAAGGAACCTGCTTACGTAGAAAGATGGCAGAACGCTAACATGTATGAAAAGGTGATCAAGCAGAATGAAGGAAAAGAACATTTCATTTTCCATGATGGACCTCCATATGCAAATGGTAATATGCATGTTGGACATATGTTAAATAAGGTTATTAAAGACGTTATTTGTCGTTATAAGAATATGGAAGGTTTCTATACACCATATATTCCAGGATGGGATACTCATGGTTTACCTATCGAAAATGCAATTCAGAAGCAGGGTGTAGATAGAAAATCTATGTCTACTGCAAAGTTCAGAGAAAAATGTTATGCATATGCATTAAAGCAGGTTGAACGTCAGATGCAGCAGTGTATCCGTGTAGGTACATTTGCAGACTACAAACATCCATATTTAACTTTACATAAAGAATTTGAAGCAAGACAGATTGATGTATTTGCGAAAATGGCTGTAGATGGATTAATCTATAAAGGATTAAAGCCAGTATATTGGTCACCTTCATCTGAATCAGCATTAGCTGAAGCAGAAGTAGAATACCATGATGTAAAATCACCTACTATCTATGTACGTTTCAAGGTAAAAGATGGTAAAGGTATCTTAGAAGGTGATGATAACTACTTTGTAATCTGGACTACTACTCCTTGGACAATCCCAGGAAACCAGGCAATCTGTTTAAACCCACGTTTCACTTATGCATTAGTTAAATCTGAAAAAGGTAATCTTGTTGTCTTAGAAGAATTAGTTGATTCATTATGGGAAACATTTGGATTAAAAGAAAAAGAAATCTTAAAACGTTTCAAGGGTGAAGAATTAGAATACATCACATGTACTCATCCACTTTATCCAGAAAGAGAATCATTAGTTATCATGGGTGACCATGTTACAACTGATTCAGGTACTGGATGCGTTCATACAGCAAGTGGATTTGGTGTAGACGACTTTAACATCTGTCAGAAATATAAATTACCAGTACTTGTAAACGTTGATGAACATGGCTGCATGATGGAATCATGTGGTGAATGGCTTGCAGGTCAGTATGTTGATGATGCAAACAAGACTGTTACAGTAAAACTAGAAGAATTAGGCGCTTTATTAAATCTTACTTGGATTACACATAGCTACCCTCATGACTGGCGTACTAAGAAGCCTATCATCTTTAGAGCAACTGACCAGTGGTTCTGTTCTATCGATAAGATCAGAGAAAAACTATTAAGTGAAATCGATAGCGTTAACTGGATCAATGAATGGGGTCATATTAGAATCTATAACATGATTAAAGACCGTGGTGACTGGTGTATCTCAAGACAGAGAACTTGGGGTGTTCCAATTCCAATCTTCTATTGTGAAGATGGTACTCCTGTAATTGATCAGAAAGTATTTGATCATGTATCAGCACTATTTAGAGAATTCGGTTCAAACGTATGGTTTGAAAGAGATGAAAAAGATTTATTGCCAGAAGGTTATACAAACGAACATTCACCAAATGGTATCTTCAAGAAAGAAAAAGATATCATGGACGTATGGTTTGACTCAGGTTCATCACATACTGGTGTATTAGTAGAAAGAGGATTAGGCTATCCAGCTGATCTATACTTCGAAGGTAGTGACCAGTATCGTGGATGGTTCAACTCTTCATTAATCATCGGTACTGCAGTACATGGTAAAGCACCATATAAGACTGTCTTATCTCATGGTTTCACTCTTGATGGTAAGGGATTAAAGATGAGTAAGTCTGGTGGTAACGCTGTAGATCCAATCAAGACAATCAATAAATGGGGTGCTGACATCTTAAGATTATGGGCTACTACTGTAGACTTCCAGTCAGATGTACGTATCTCTGATGATATCTTAAAGAAAGTATCTGAAAGCTATCGTAAGGTAAGAAATACTATGCGTTTCTTACTTGGTAACTTAAATGATTTCAAGGATACTGATGTATTACCAGTCAATGAATTAGAACCAGTTGATCAGTATATGTTAGCTAAGTTAAATGACTTAATGGATGCATATCATAAGTCTATGGATGCTTATAACTTCTCAGAAGCAAACAAGGAAATCTTAAACTACTTCACTAATACATTAAGTGCATTCTATATGGACTTCACAAAGGATATCCTTTATATCGAAAAGGCTGATTCTACAAGAAGAAGACAGGTACAGACAGTTCTTTATCATCATGCAAAGACAATGATGAAGTTAATCTCACCAATCTTAGTCTTCACTGCAGAAGAATTACATGATCACTTCCATTGTGATGCAAAACAGGAAGAATCTGTATTCCTAGAAGCTAAGCCAGAAAAGTTCGAAATTGAAAATGCTGATGCATTAAAAGAACAGTTCGATTTATTCATGAACTTACGTACTGATGTTATGAAATCATTAGAAAACTTAAGAGCTGAAAAAGTAATCAATTCTAACATGGAAGGTAAGCTTACTATCACTCTTAAGGATGAATATAAGTCTTTAGCTTCATTAGAAGATTCTATGAAACAGTTATTCATCGTCGCAAAAGTGACTTTAGATGATAATGCAGAAGGTAAAGATGAATATGAAACTTGTTTCATCAAGGCAGAAAAATTCCATGGTGTTCAGTGTCCAAGATGCTGGAACTGGTTCGAAGAAGGCGAATTAGTAGATGGATTATGTCCAAGATGTCATGAAGTTGTAGAAACTTTACCATCTAGTGAAGAAGAATAAAAAACAAGGATATGAGGATTGCCTCATATCCTTTTAACATCCAATAAAAAAAGTCTAGAAATCTAGACTAATAACCGCGCTTATATTCATTAAAGCGATCTAAAGAGTATCCGATTAATCTTAACACAAAAATCAAAACAAAACCTACCGCAAATAAGATATATAAATGTGCAAAGAAGCCAATCACACAGCATAATGCAAATACGATATAGCCAATAGTTGTTAAGAAATCCATATATTTATGTTCTTTTAATCCGTTCATAATTTCACCTCATTCTAGGATATTATATCATTCTCTGTAAGCGAAAACAATTGCAGAATTACTCTTAAACTTGCGGGGTAGGAATGCTATAATGGGTGTAATTATGGAGGCAGTTATGATAAAAGGTTGTATATTTGATTTAGATGGAACATTAGTTGATTCTTTAAAGGATCTTGCAGTAAGTACAAATCATGCTTTGGAGGCATGTGGGTTAGCACCACATCCTATTGAAAACTATAAACAGTACGTAGGTAATGGTGTTTTAAAACTAGTAGAACGTGCACTTGGAGAAGATCATCAGGATTTGTTTGATCAATGTTTACAAGAATTCATGGATTACTATAAGGATCATTGTTTTGATTACACAGCACCATATCCTGGTATTAAAGAATTAGTAGAAGATTTACATAAAGAAGGTATTAAGCTTGCTTGTGTTACTAATAAACCACATACAGTAGCTGAAGTGATTGTACCTAAGCTATTTGGTGATCGTTTTATTACTACATATGGGGGATGTGCAGATTATCCTAAAAAGCCTGATATTACTTCTTTAAATCTTGCATTAAATGATATTGGTTTAACCAAGGATGAATGTGTCTTTATTGGTGATTCTAATGTAGATATAGAAACAGGAATTAACGCTTCTATGAAGACAATTGGCTGTGATTGGGGATTTAGAGGGGAAGCAGAGTTAAAGGCTGCAGGAGCTACTAAAATCGCTTATAAGGCACATGACATCAAGGAGTATGTAGATGATTGGAATAAGTAAATGCTTATGTGGCTATGATTGTACTTATCGAGGAGATTCTAATAGAATAGAAGCATTAGAACTTATTGATAAGAAAGGTGAAGCAGTACTTATTTGTCCTGAAGTATTAGGAGGACTCTCTATTCCTAGAGATCCTGCTGAAATAGTTTCAGAAGAGCCATTATGTGTAGAGACAGTAAATGGCAAAAATGTTACAAAGGAATATGTAGAGGGAGCACAGAGGGCGCTAGATATACTTAAAGCATATGATATTGATTATGTTATTTTAAAGAGCCGTTCACCTAGCTGTGGTCTTAATCATATTTATGATGGCTCATTCTCTCACAGGGTCATTGATGCAGATGGAGTCTTTGTACGTTTACTAAAAAAAGAAGGATATAAGATTTATACAGAAGAAAATTATCCAGGTAAGCAGTAAAAAATATACAAAGTAAGCGCTAGACTAGAAAAATAGGAATGAATATATTAGAATATGAGTATATGAAATAGGAGGAATATATAATGGGTCATATTTTAAAGGTCCAGCCAGTTTTAAAAGAAAAAATCTGGGGTGGAACTAAGTTAAGAGATGTTTATGGTTATGATATCCCAAGTGATCATACAGGAGAAGCATGGGTTATCTCAGGTCATAAGAGTGGCGATTGCCCAATCGTTGAAGGTGAATATAAAGGAAAAACAGTATCATGGATGTTTGAGAATCATCGTGAATTATTTGGTAATGTAGAAGGTGATCAGTTCCCATTACTTGTAAAAATTATTGATGCTAAACAGGATTTATCTGTACAGGTACATCCAGATAATGAATATGCAAAAATTCATGAAAATTCTTTAGGTAAGACTGAATCATGGTATGTATTACAGGCGGATGATGGTACAGATATGGTTATGGGTCATTATGCTAAAACTAAAGAAGAATTCATTAAGGATATTGAAGAAGATAAGTATGATGAATTACTCAATCGTTTTAAAATCCATAAGGGTGATTTCTTCTATATCCCAGCAGGTACATTACATGCAATCTGTGGGGGTTCATTAATCTATGAAGCACAGCAGTCTTCAGATATCACTTATCGTGTTTATGATTATCATCGTAAGGGTGATGATGGTAAAGAAAGAGAATTACATGTACAGCAGTCAATCGACTGTACAAAGGTACCAGCTGATTTAGATCAGAATAAATTATTTGTAAATACTAAATTAGACCATGGTTCTAAGACTAGATATTTAAAGTGTGAATATTTAACTGTTGATCATTACTTAATTGAAGGAAGCACAGAAATTAAGAATGATGATCCATTCCAGTTAGTATCAGTGATTGATGGTGAAGGTACTGTCAATGATATGCCTATTAAAAAGGGTGATCAGTTTATTATCTGTTCAGATGTTGATTTAGTACATTATGAAGGTGGACTAGAATTAATGGTGACAACACTATAATTCATTTAAGAGCACGTAAGTGCTCTTTTATTGACTTCTATTGAAATGCTTCGTATAATTTTGGTATAAAATTGATGATAAGGAGAAAAGGTATGGATATATATGAAAAAGCATTAGCACTTCATAAAGAACATCATGGTAAGATGGAAATCAATGTGAAGGTACCAATGGAAACAATGGAAGATTTATCTATGGCTTATACACCTGGTGTTGCTCAGCCATGTCGTGAAATCCACAATAATCCAGAAACTGTTTATGATTATACATGGAAGGGTAATAGTGTGGCAGTAGTCAGTGATGGAACTGCAGTACTAGGACTTGGTGATATTGGACCAGCTGCAGGACTTCCAGTAATGGAAGGTAAATCTATCTTATTTAAGAAATATGCGAATATTGATGCTGTTCCTCTTTGTATTGATACAAAGGATCCTCAGGAAATCATTAAGTTCTGTAAACAGATTGCCCCCACTTTTGGTGGTATTAACCTAGAAGACATCAGTGCACCACGTTGTGTAGAAATTGAAAGAACACTAAAGAAGGAATTAGATATTCCTGTATTCCATGATGATCAGCATGGTACAGCTATTGTCGTTACTGCTGCTTTAGTGAATGCTTTAAAGGTTGTAGATAAGAAACCGGAAGATGTCACTGTAGTAGTCAGTGGTACAGGTGCTGCAGGAAGCTCTATTATCCATATGATTCATGACTTAGGTGTTAAGGAAATCTATGGCTTTAATATCAATGGTATTGTGATCAAGGATGATTATGATAAGTATGACTTCTTAACTCAGGAATTAACAGAAATTACAAACAAATCTAATAAACGTATGACTATGGCAGAAGCAGTCAAAGAAGCAGATGTCTTTATTGGTGTTTCAGCTCCAGGTCTTCTTACTAAAGAAATGGTTCAGTCAATGAAAGAAAAGCCAATTGTATTCGCAATGGCTAATCCAGAACCTGAAATTAAATATCATGATGCAGTAGATGCAGGTGCTGCAGTCGTAGGAACTGGACGTTCAGACTTCCCTAACCAGATCAATAATGTATTAGCCTTCCCAGGCTTATTTAGAGGCGCTTTAGATGTTCATGCCACTAAGATTACTGAAGGTATGAAATTAGCTGCTGCAAAGGGCTTAGCAAGTCTTGTAAGCGATGAAGAATTAAATAAGGATTACATCATTCCTCGTGCAACTGACGCACGTGTAGCAGTGACTGTTGCCAAAGCAGTAAGTGACCAAGCTATTAAAGAAGATGTAATTGCTCATAAATAATACAGATACGGTTCATAAGAACCGTATTTTTTTGCGAAAAAAAGAATAGCTCTCGCTATTCTTCTTCACCATCATCATAGTTAGAAACATTGTGATAAACCTGGTCAACATCATCACAGTCATTAAGAAGATTCATTAGTCTTTCAAATAAAACCATATCTTCACCTTCAAGTTCAACTGTTTCCTGTGGTTTAGTTTGGATTTCATCAACATCAAATTCAACATCAGGAAGCTTATTTTCAATAGCTGTCTTGATTGCGTTATAATCAGTTGGTTCACCAGTAATCTTTAAGCTGCCATCTTCTAAAGTTTCGATATCTTTAGGATCAACTTCGCCTTCGATTAATGCATCAATTGCAGTTTCTTCGTCCATTCCTTTGAACTGAACAACAGATTCTACATCATATAAATAAGATACTGAACCTTCAGCACCAAGCTTAGCTTTTGATTTAGTGAATGCAGGACGTACCTGTGAAATAGTACGGTTGATGTTATCTGTTAAACATTTAACAATAACAGTTGATCCTGAAGGACCAAAACCTTCAAACTGTACACTTTCATAATCTTCTACAGCACCGTTCTTAACTTTATCAATCGCACGCTTGATAACGTCTCCAGGAACCTGATCTTTCTTTGCTTTTTCAATTAATCTTCTAAGGCTTAGATTACCGTCCGGTTCAGGGCCGCCTGCCTTCGCTGCTAAATAGATTTCTTTACCATAGTAAGAATAAAGTTTAGTTTTCTTAGCAGCAGTCTTTGCCATTGCGGCTTTACGTACTTCATGAGCTCTACCCATAATCTAATTCCTCCTTGTAAATTTCCTTAAACATTATAAACACAAAGACTAATTATTTCAATAAAGAATTGGAAAATACACTGGAAATGCATTACTATTGTATCGAGGTGTATAAAAATGAAAAAGAAAATGATTATTATTGGGGGAGGTATATCAGGTATATATCTTTCTATTTTATTAAAAAAATATCTAGATATTGATGTGGTTGTACTTGAAGCCAATGACAAACCATTAAAGAAACTTTTAGCGACAGGTAATGGGCGTTGTAATCTTTCTAACAAGGATCTAGACAAGGCACATTATGATGGAGACATCAAACCATGGGTAAATGATATCATTCATGATTTTGATATAGTAGAAGCACTTAAGGATATTGGCCTTTATACAAAATATATGGGTAATCTCTTATACCCTTATAGTGAGTCAGCCAAAGCTGTACAGACATTATTTTTAAATAGAGCTGAAGAATATGGCGTAAAGATTATATGTGATGAAGAAGTATTGTCAATTAAAAAGAGTAAGCATGGTTATTTTATTCATGCAGCGCATCAAGATTATCAAGCAGATTATGTCACTATTGCCTGCGGTACTCCTGCTGGTAAATTATCAGGTATGAAAGATAGACGTACTTTATTTAACTCTCTTAAAGTTGATTATCGCCCTATGAGACCAACTATTACTCAGTTAATTACTACTCCTGCTTATAAGAAATTAAAGGGTGTTAGAATGAAGGGAGAATTTACTCTAAATGGACATACAGAAAAAGGAGAACTTCTTTTTACTGATTATGGTATTAGTGGAATTGCAGTCATGGTATTAAGTCGCTATGCCCGTCCTGGAGATAGGATACTATGCGATTTCTATCCTGAGTTTACTGATCAGGAGTTATATTCTATTATTCATACACTACAAACAATGAGTGGTCCTTATGATGGTTTAGTTCATCCAAAACTTGTTCCAATACTAGAAAATAAGAAGAACCCTGTATCCTTCCTAAAACATCTAGAATTGACTGTCAAAGAGCTAAGAGGTGAAGAATTTGCCCAGGCAGACCTTGGGGGATTGATGATTTCTAATTTTAATGAATCTTTTGAATTCATCAACTATCCTCATCTTTATGCGACAGGTGAAATATTAGACATTACTGGAGATTGTGGTGGATATAACATTCATTTTGCGTTAGCAAGCGCTTATTCAGTATATAAAGAGGTTTCAAAAACAATACAATAAATTAGGAAAAAGGTAAATAAAATTAAAATTATTTGTTTTGTTGTAAAAATAGTAAAGAAATTATATTGACAAACCAAAATGAGATTGTATAATAAGGAGCATATACAAATTGGAGGGATAATGTATGAAATTTAAAACAATCGTGACAGCTGGTGCAGTCGCAGCAATGTTAGTAGGTTGTAGTAATGGGAATTCTGCTACAACAGATATCAAAGCACCTAAATTTGGCTTTATCGGCCCACTAAGTGGTGAAGCTTCTCAGTATGGTTCAGCCGTAAAGAATGCTATGAAGATGGCTATTAATGATTATAACAAGAAACATGGCACTAAGATTACAGGCGTTTACTATGATGATAAGGCTGATCCAACTACAGCCGTAAATGACTATAACAAGTTATATAATGATGATAAGGTCACTGCAGTTCTTTCACCAGTAACAACTGGTTCTGCACTTTCCGTAGCAAGTGCTGCAAGCAAGAACAACACACCAGTTCTTTCACCATCTGCTTCAGGTGATAAATTCACTATGAATGGTAAAACAGCTTATAAGAACGTATTTAGAATCTGTACAAATGACTCTTATGCTGGTACTTACTTAGCTAAACAGTCTAAAGCTAAATATGATTTCAAGAACGTAGCAGTTCTTTACAACAAGGAATCTGATTATTCTACAGGTGTTGCAGCTGCTTATAAAGCTGAAGCTAAGAAGCAGGGTGTTAATGTTTCATTCTATGAAGCATATAATGCAAATACTAAAGATTTCTCAACATTCATTTCTAAGATCAAACAGGCTAATCCTGATGCTGTTTTCTTACCAGATTACTATGAATCAGTTGTATCTATCACTAAACAGTTAAGAGACTCTGGCGTTAAGGCTCCAATATTTGGTGCTGATGGCTGGGATGGTGTTCTTGGTGTTAAGGGTGTTAACACTGCAGACTTTGAAAACTGCTTCTTCACAAGTGGTTACAACAAAGATGCAACTGGCGGTCCTACATATGAATTCGTAAAAGCTTATGAAAAAGAATATGGAACAACTCCAAGTATGTTTGCTGGTATGGCTTATGATACAGTTACTGTTATGATGAAAGCTATCAACAAAGCTAAATCAACTGATCCTGAAAAGGTAAATGCTGCATTAGAAAAGGTCAAAGTATCTGATGATGAAGCAGTTTGTGGTGGATTCACTTATGATAAGAACCACAACCCTGTTAAGGAATTAAATATCGTTACTATTAAGAACGGTCAGTATGTAACTGCAAAATAACGATGAATAAAGGAGAGTTCATCTCTCCTTATTTTTTTATTTTTAGAGGGGAGAAGTAATTATGATTAACTTTATCAACCAAATCATCAACGGACTCTCGACTGGGAGTATGTATGCTTTAGTTGCAATTGGTTATACAATGGTTTATGGTATTGCGAAAATGATCAACTTTGCCCATGGTGATATCATCATGGCAGGGGCTTATTTCGCATTAATCGCGATGGGTTTTGTAGGACCTATTCCAGCAATCTTGTTTTCTATAGTTGCCACTGCAGCTTTAGGTGTTTTAACAGAAAAAGTAGCTTATAAACCTTTAAGAGGTAAAGGTTCACTTGAAGTATTGATTACTGCCATTGGTGTCAGCTACTTATTAGAAAATGTATTCTTATTAATTTTTGGTAGTGCAGCTCGTACATTCCCACAGATTATGCCAAAGGGTACTATCAATCTCGGCGGTATTTCTATTAAATATATCACTGTTATTACTCTTGTAGTAACAGCTGTATGTACTGCTGTTCTATTGTTCTTTATTAATAAGACAAAGCTAGGAAAAGCAATGCGTGCTGTATCAGAAGACCAGGGTGCAGCCCAGTTAATGGGTATTAATGTAAATACAACAGTATCTCTTACATTTGCGATTGGTTCAGGACTTGGTGCTATTGCAGGTGTTATTTATGGATGTGCTTATTCATTAATTACTCCATATATCGGTTTAATGTTAGGTATTAAAGCATTTATCGCAGCTGTACTTGGTGGAATTGGTAGTGTACCAGGAGCTATGGTAGGTGGTTTAATGCTTGGTGTTGCAGAATCACTTACTATTGCATATATCTCATCAGATTTCTCTGATGCGGTTGTATTTGGTATTCTTATTCTTGTCTTATTAGTTAAGCCAGCAGGCTTATTTGGTAAGAATGTAAGAGAGAAGGTGTAGTCTATGGAAAAACTATTAAAAAACGAACTATTTAGATCATTTATTCTTTCAATTGTGATCTTTGCGGTATTGATGATAGGAACAGCTACATCTGTTATTAACTCTTATTGGCAGGGTGTATTAATTCTTTGTGGTATTAATATTATCCTCGCTGTATCACTTAACTTAGCAGCTGGTTATTTAGGTCAGCTTACTTTAGGACATGCTGGTTTCATGTCAGTAGGTGCTTATACATCAGCTTTAATTAGTATTTATTTGAATCTTCCATTTATCGTATCATTACTTATTGGTGCGATTGCTGCTGGTGTTATTGGTTTAATTATCGGTATTCCAGTATTAAGATTAAAAGGTGACTATCTTTGTATTATCACTCTTGCTTTCAATGAAATCATCCGTGTTATTATGAATAACCTTGAAATTACTAATGGCGCAAAAGGTTTAATTGGTATTCCTTTGAATACAAATCTTGTTTATGTCTTTATCGCAATGATTATCACAATCTTTGTCGTATATTCAATTGTGAAATCTAGACATGGACGTGCCATCATCTCAATTCGTGAAGATGAAACAGCATCAGAATTATCTGGTATTGATGTTGGTTATTATAAAGTATTTGCCTTTGCAGTCAGTGCTATTTTCGCAGGACTTGCAGGAGGCTTATATGCACATTATTATACAGTTATCCTTCCTAAAGGATTTGACTTCAACAAATCAGTTGAAATTCTAGTTATGGTAGTACTTGGTGGTATGGGTAACTTAAAAGGCTCTATTATTGCAGCTATAGTGCTTACTATAATTCCAGAATTATTGATCTCATTCTCACAGTATAGAATGTTGTTATATGCAATTGTATTAATTGCTGCTATGATTTTAAAAGGAACTGGTAAAGGCGAACAGATCATGGAACGTCTTCCATTCTTTAAAAAGAAAGATGAGGTGAAGCCAGAATGAGTACACCATTATTAAAAGCAGAAGGTCTTGGTATTCAGTTTGGCGGATTAAAAGCCGTAGATGAATTTAACTTTGAAATCGATAAGAACCAGTTATTTGGTTTAATTGGTCCAAATGGTGCAGGTAAAACAACTGTCTTCAACCTATTAACAGGTGTTTATCAGCCAACAAGTGGTCGTATCCTTTTTGAAGGACATCCTATTAAAAAAGCGAATACAATTAAGATTACTAAAGCTGGTATCGCTAGAACATTCCAAAATATTCGTTTATTCAAGGAAATGAGTGTTATTGATAATGTAAAAGTAGGACTACATTATTCCCATCCTTATACTGTCTTTGATGCATTATTCCATACACCTAAATATAAGAAAGCTGAAGCTGCTATGCAGGAAGAGGCTTTATCATTATTACGTGTTTTCCATCTAGAAGAATTTGCGGAATCAAAGGCAAAGAACTTACCTTATGGTAAACAGAGAAAGCTTGAAATTGCGAGAGCACTTGCGACTGCACCTAAGCTATTATTATTAGATGAACCTGCTGCAGGTATGAACCCTACAGAAACAGCTGAATTAATGGAAACTATTAAGATTGTAAGAGAAAAGTTCTCAGTTGCAATTCTTCTTATTGAACATGATATGAAGTTGGTTATGGGTATCTGTGAAAAGATTGCAGTATTAAACTTTGGTACAGTACTTGCTTTTGGTACACCTGAAGAAATTAGAAACAACCCTGATGTTGTAGCTGCCTACTTAGGCAATGAAGAGGAGGGCTAAAGATGTTATTAGAAGTTAAGGATCTTGAAGTACATTATGGTGTCATTAATGCGATTAAGAAGATTTCATTTAATGTAGAAGAAGGTGAAATCGTTGCACTTATTGGTGCCAATGGTGCAGGTAAAACAAGTACAATGCATGCCATCTCTGGCTTATTAAATGGTAAGAGTGGTGATATTATCTTTAATGGTGAAAACATCATGAAGACTCCTGCTCATAAGATTGTCTCTAAAGGTCTAGCACAGGTTCCTGAAGGACGTCGTATCTTTGCCCAGTTAAGTGTTGCTGATAACCTAGAAATGGGTGCTTATCTTCGTAATGATGCAGATGGTATTAAGAATGACCTTGAACATATTTATACATTATTCCCACGTTTAAGAGAAAGAAAGAAACAGTTAGCTGGTACATTATCTGGTGGTGAGCAGCAGATGCTTGCAATGGGCCGTGCTTTGATGTCTAAACCAAAACTATTACTATTAGACGAACCATCAATGGGTCTTTCTCCAATTCTTGTCAATGAAATCTTTGATATCATTAAAGAAGTTAATGAAAAAGAAGGCGTTACTATCCTTCTTGTAGAACAGAATGCGAATAAAGCACTTTCTATCGCAGATCATGCTTATGTACTTGAAACAGGTAATATTACTGTATCAGGTGAAGCGAATGATGTTGCAAATAACCCACGTGTTAGAGAAGCATATCTTGGCTAATAAGTTCTCCTTAGGGAGGACTTTTTTTATATCAATAACAATGTTGTTATTTACTCTGTGTACACTTATTGAAATAATCAGAATATATATGTTTGATAAATTAGGATTCTAAAAAATCACCAAGAAAATATATGCTAAAGACCAAAAAGTCATTATTTTTATTAATTATTAATAAAATCTTAAACGTAAAAACACTGATATATACTATAAAAAATATAAAATCTTAAAAATATCTTAAGAAAATGGTGGACACATATATGGCATAGTGTTATAATCGCAATTGTCGAAAAGAAAAGGAGAATAACTATGACTCAAAATGCCCCCGTAACTCTTCATGCAATTGTAGATAGAATTAAAACTCAGAAAACAATATTATTACCTGCATTCGCAATCTCTGCATTTGCGCTAGTAGGTTATGCAGCGGCTGACCGTCAGGCACCTGTTATTCGTTCAAATAAGATTGTTGTTCCTTATGGAACATACTTAAATGCTTCAGACTTTGAAATCACAGATAACCGTGATAATTTAGATATCATGGATGTTTCTATTAAGTCAGGAACATATGAAGCAAAACAGTTAGGTACTTATCGTGTTACAGTGACTGTTACTGATACATTCCAGAATACAACTGATAAAGAAGTTGAAGTACAGGTTATTGATAATGAAGCTCCTGCTATTGCTTCACGTACTGAAGGTGGATACATTATTGATGTAGAAGCCAATGGTTCTAATAACTTATTAGATTACGTGAAAGCAACAGATAATGTGGATGGTGATGTCAGTGAATTCATCACTTTCGAAGGTGGTATTGACACAACTGTAATCGGGGAACAGAAGGTTGTGGCTCATGTAGAAGATAACGCCGGCAATGTGGCTGAAAAAACATTATCATTTAATATTAAGGATTCTGTTGCACCAACATTAACTCAAAAAACACAGTCTTTTGATGTAAACTATGGTGATACATTTAATCCTGCAGATTATTTTGATGTATCTGATAACTTTGATCCTTCACCAGTATTAACTGTTAAAGGTGATATTGATACAAAGAAATTAAACAGTGAACAGAAAGCAACAATCATTGCGACTGATAACAGTGGCAATGAAACTAAACAGGAATGTACATTTAATATTAAGGATATCAGAGGTCCTGAAATTAAATTGAATACAAATAAAGTATCTATTACTGAAGGCACTTCAGTAAACTGGAATTCTTTACTTGTATCTGCTATTGATAATTTAGATGGTGATGTTACTAAGACTGTAGGTATTAGTGGGAATGTTGATGTAAACAATGAAGGTAACTATACAGCTACTTATACTGCAACAGATAAGACTGGTAATACAACTGTAGTGAATATACCAGTAGAAGTTAAATCTAGAAATGCAGCTCTTATTCAGACTGCTTTAGGTAAGATTGGATGTCGTTATAGAATGGGTGCTGTAGGACCTAATGTCTTTGACTGTTCAAGCTTTACTAGATGGGTATATAGACAAAATGGACGTTCTTTAAGTGGTACAGCTGCTGTACAGTTCAATAGTACTCAAAGAGTAGATAGAAACGCATTAAAACCTGGTGATCTTGTATTCTTCAAGAACACATACAAGAAAGGTATCTCTCACGTAGGTATTTATCTAGGTGGAGGCAGATTCGTACATGCTGCCAATGAAAAGAAGGGTGTTATCACATCCTCTCTAGGTGAATCTTATTATGCTGCGCATTATGCAGGTGGAGGAAGAGTATAATCTTTAAGGAAATCGATTTCGATTTCCTTTTTTTATGGTAGAATAATTAAGAAGGGAGTGTTATATATGTATATAGGAACACAGGATTTATTAAAACAATATGATGCTTATTTATTAGAACATGGATATCAAATAGAAGAACTTGTTAATCTTGCAAGTGATGCATTACTCAATCATTTCACAAAATATAATAGATTTGCGATTCTTATTGGACCAGGTAATAATGGGGCAGATGGTTATTCTTTAGGATTAAAACTAGAAAAACTAGGAAAGCATGTTATTTATTATTATAGTGGAGATATAGGAAAGGTATCACAGGCCAATCGTTATTATCGTGATCAATGTAAAGAGAATCATTTGATCTATGTAGATGAAGACAATATTAATACAATTAATTGGAATGATTATGATTGTATTGTCGATGGGTTATTTGGATTTGGCTTAAATAGTGCACCTAGAGGAATGTATAAAATTATTATAGAATCAATTATGAATAATTATAATGGAACTATTGGCGCAATTGATATTCCTACAGGACTTGATTGTAATACAGGTAAAGCCTACGATGGTGCTTTAAAAGCTGACTTTACAGTCACCTTAACTGCTTTAAAACAAGGATTCTTAGATCCTCGTTCATTAGAATATACAGGTAAAGTCATTCTAGAAACTTTAGCTGTTAAGGATTGTTTTAAAGAAGCAGGGTTATTTGAATATGTAGGAGAGGACTACGCAAAGGAACATTTAAGAAAACGAGTTTATAATGGATATAAGAATATTTATGGTGTAGATGGCTTAATTGTAGGGAGTGATCAATATACAGGTGCACCATTACTTGCCACTAAAGCAGCCTATTATACAGGTGCAGGTATAGTAAAGACTATTACTTCAGAAAAAGTCACATCTCTTTTACCTCTTTATATACCTGAAGCGATTCCTGTATTAAGACCACAGATCTTCCGTTATGATGATTTTGATGGCTATGATGCATTATTAGTAGGATGTGGATTAGGTCTAGAGGAAAGAGCTTTTAGAGCTGTAATAGATATTATGACTGCTTCTATCTGTCCGCTTGTAATTGATGCAGATGCACTTACAATTCTATCTAGAAATATGCACTTACTAGAAAAACAAGACCGTTCAGTGATTCTTACACCACATATTGGTGAATTCAAACGTTTATGTCATGTAGAAGACTATCCTGACTTGATGATTGCTGCACAGAGTTTTGCATCACAATATCATTGCATACTTGTCTTAAAAGGACCTCATACTATTGTGACTGATGGCAAGTCATCTTATCGTATTGCGTCTGGTAATAAAGCGATGGCAGTAGGTGGTATGGGTGATACACTTGCAGGTATTATTACTTCATTATTAGGACAGGGTTATGAAGCCTTAGAAGCGGCAATACTAGGTGTCTATATTCATGGGCGTGCAGGAGATGAAGTCGCAAAGCAGGCATATACAGTTATACCTGAAAAACTTATTGAAGAAATTCCTCATACAATGGCATTGCTTATTGGTGAAATAGAAAAATAGCTGGAATAATCCAGCTATTTTTTTAATCTGATAATAGAAATATTACGATTTTTAGTATGTGTCTTACGATAACTGAAGAATAAGTCATCATTCTCCATTGTACAATAAGGACTGACTTCAATATGTTCCTCTAATACACCACAATTTAATAATTGTTGCTTGATGAGTCCTTTTGAATTAAGAAGATAATGTGTCTCATCTTTTTTAGTATAGAAAGATGATGTATCAAAGCTCATCTTCTTTACACAATCAATAATATCATCCATGGCTTCAAAGTTTCGTGCTTCAATAGAAGGTCCTACATAAGCATATATAGTACTAGGGTTACATCCTTCATCTTCAATTAAGTGACGTGTCACCTTACCTACAATCTCAGTCACTGTTCCTTTCCATCCTGAATGAATAGCAGCTACTAAATGCTGGTTCTCACAATATAAGAGAACAGGACAGCAGTCTGCATGGAAAGTAAATAGAGTCAAGTCTGTATCTCTAGTATATAATGCATCAAAACCTAAATAAGCATCCTTCTGACTATAAATCCCCTTACCACCATCTTTTTTATTCACACTTAAATAATGTGTTGTATGACGCTGTAAAGGTGCGACCATATGATCAAGATCTGTACCAAGCATTTTAGCTAGTTCTTTACGGTTTTCTAGTACCTGCTTGTCATCTATTCCATTATAACTCATATTAAATAGCTTTCCATCAATATGAGCTGGTACAGTATAGCCTTCTACTATATCATTATTAAACTTCCAAGGTATTAATTTCATCTTGCATCCTCCACTTTCTCTAACTCATCATAGAAAGAATCATCAGGATCAATATAAATAGTCTTATAATGTCCTAAAAGAACTAAACCTGGCTTATTTGTATGAGGCTTCTTTAAGTTCTTTACTAAACAATAATTCACTGGAACACTTGAACTATATTTACCCTTAGAAAAATATGCTGCAATATTTGCGGCGAGTCTCATTGTATACTCATCCAAGTTTTCTGCATGCACAATAATATGGGAACCAGGCATATCCTTCACATGGAACCACATATCATTACGTGATGCCATTTTAAATGTTAGATAATCATTCTGCAAGTTATTCTTACCCACATAAATAATAATACCATCACGCGTACGATAAACATCATAATGAGGATGTGTTTTCTTCTTTAACTTCTTTACATTCTTCTTACGAATATAACCCATGTTTTCAAGTTCTTCCTTGATTTCCATGGCATCATAATAATCCGCGTTATCCATCAGGGTATTTAAAGTATCAAAGTAATTGATTTCTTCTTTTGTCTTTTCAATCTGTTCCTCTAGAACCTTTAAAGAATTCTTTGCCTTCTGATACTTATTATAATAATGATTCGCGTTTGTTTTGCCATCAAAACGCTCATCTAATTCAATTGTCATCTTTGTGCCATCATAATAATTATCTACAGTCACTTCTTTCATCCCTTTTTGAATAAGATGTAAAGAAGCATACAATAAATCACCCTTAATACGATATTCATCACTATTATGAGAATCAAATAAAGTCTTTTCTAGTTTATCTAACTTATTGACATTCTTTGTATATTCTTTCTGAATAAAATGAAGAATATCAGAAGTCTGCTGTTTAATAC
This sequence comes from Catenibacterium faecis, assembly GCF_014306455.1. NCBI lineage: Bacteria > Bacillati > Bacillota > Erysipelotrichia > Erysipelotrichales > Coprobacillaceae > Catenibacterium > Catenibacterium faecis. The sequence goes on along the minus strand of NZ_JACRWG010000014.1, from coordinate 19,152 downwards.
GATCCTTCTGATCAATAAATTGATAATATGCATCTAATCCATCAAAAAGTGAATACTGATCTATCTTCTTTCCAAAACAATGTAAAGGAATCACATGATACTTTTCTTTATCACCTCTAGTTATATAGAGTTCTTTACTCTCTTTGATTTCATTCATAATAGTTTTGAAATCTTCACCTTGTTCCATTCTTGAAGCTGCTTCTTCAGCTAAATCCTTAGAGAATCCTTCAAACTCTTTTACAAGATTTGTTGTTTCAGGTCTATTTTCAAAAGGATTCTTCTTATCAAGTAGAGGAGGGTAGCTATAAGTAATCCCTGGCTGCATAATACGTATACTATCACTTGGAGATACTCTCTTTAAACATTCTAGTATCTTATCCTCTTTGTTAGTAAGAATAAAGTTAGAATGCTTACCCATGATTTCTATATAGAGATGATATTCTACAAGATCCTTGAATTCATTTCTACCTCTTAAAGTAATCTTTAATATACGGTCAAGCCCTACCTGTTCAATACGCTCAATAAAAGAACCTTCAATATGTTTTCTTAAAAACATAGTGAGAGCGTTAGGAAAATCAGGTGTAGGATAATTCAATTGTGTTAACTGAACACGTGCATACATTGGATGAATAGAAACAAGAAGCTTCTTATTTTCATTCTGTGCACGAACAGTCATTAATAATTCATATTTCGATATCTGATATAATTTTGAAATACGTCCTGTCACGATTGTTTCTTTTAATAATTCTGTAACACGTGACAATACAATTCCATCAAATGCCATATTCATCACCCGACTTAGTATAACACATTTAAAAGTGTTTGACATCACTGTTTTATTCATGTAGGATTACTTAAAAAGGGGATGTAGATAAGTGAAAAGAGGCCTTCTAATTATCCTGAGTGGACCTAGCGGCGTAGGCAAAGGAACAGTCAGAGAACAACTATTTAAAGAAGAATCATTAAACCTTGCATATTCTATTTCAATGACTACACGTTATAAGAGACCTGGCGAAAAAGAAGGGATCGATTATTTCTTTGTAGACGTTGATACATTCAAGAAAAAGATTGAGCAGGGTGAATTACTAGAATACGCACAGTTTGTAGGTAATTATTATGGAACACCTAAAGCCTATGTAGATCAGCTACTAGACGAAGGTAAGAATGTTGTATTAGAGATTGAAGTACAGGGTGCACTTCAGGTTATGAAGAAAGTACCAGATGCTCTTACAATCTTCTTAGTACCACCTTCAATGGAAGAATTAGAAAAACGTATTCGTGGACGTAGAACAGAAGCTGAAGATGTTATTAAAGAACGTCTTGATAAAGCAAGAAGAGAAATTGCGACAAAAGATCAGTATAAGCATGTAGTGGTAAACGATGATGTTATGCGTGCGAAAGATGATATTGTCAAGATTATCGAGGAGAACATGAAGTAGCCATCTGGCTGCTTTTTCTTTTTTAGGAGGTGATTTTATGTTTAAAGTAGAAGTACTTATAGAACATCCTGTTCAGGCATTAGACCGTGGCTTTTCTTATTTATCTAAGAAACCTATTTTGACAGGAATACGTGTTCAAGTGCCTTTTAATCATCGACAGGTTGTTGGTTATGTATTATCTGTAGAAGAAGTTGATTTAACCCAAAAAGAATTAGAAGAAAGAGATGGCTTTAAGTATTCTTATATTTATTCAGTCATCGATGAAGCTCCTCTATTAAATAATGAACTCATTACACTTGCTCATCGTATGTCAAAGATGACTTTATGTCCTTTGATTGCCTGTTTCCAAGCTATGCTTCCTGGTACTTTAAAGCCATCTACTCATAAGATGGTTGGTATTAAAACAATTACATGTGTAAGAGTCATTAATACCGGAACACCTAAAACAACTAAACAACAGGAAGCATTCCGTCTATTAGTAGAAAAGGGAGAAATGTTTCTTAAGGATATCCCTTATTCAAGAAGTGTCATTACTTCTCTAGAAAAGCAGGGTCTTGTTGAAGTATATAATAAAGAAGTACAGCGTGATCCTTATGCAGGTAATAACTTAAAGATTAATAATAAGATTACTTTAACCCCACTTCAAACAAGTGTTGTAGAAGGTGTATTAGAAACATCTCAAATGATTTCACTTATTCATGGTGTGACTGGTTCAGGTAAAACAGAAGTCTATATTGCCTTAACTAAAAAGATGTTAGAAGAAAATAAGACAGTATTAATGCTTGTACCTGAAATATCTCTTACACCAATGATGGAACGTGTCTTTAAAGAACGTTTTCATGATGAAGTTGCGATTATCCATTCACGTTTATCTCAAGGTGAAAAGTATGATGAATATCGTCGTATAAAAAAAGGTGAAGCCCGTATTGTAGTGGGGGCTCGTTCTGCAATCTTTGCGCCGGTAGAAAATCTTGGTCTTATTATTATGGATGAAGAACATGATATGAGTTATAAGCAGGATAATACACCACGCTATCATACATTATCTATTGCGAAGATGCGTGCAGAAAAAAATCATGCAAAGATTGTCTTGGGGAGTGCGACACCTTCAGTAGAAACATATGCCCGTGCTAAAAAGGGAATATATAGCCTATTTGAGATGAAACAAAGAATTAATGGTAAACCTCTCCCTTATTGTGAGGTTGTAGATATGGGCAATGAGTCCCGTCAGGGGAACTATTCACTTATGTCTAGAAGAATGAAACAGAGATTACAAGAAACATTGGATAAAAAAGAACAAGCAATGATTCTCTTAAATAAGAGAGGTTATGCATCTTTTATTAAATGTGAATCATGTAATGAACCAATACGCTGTCCTCATTGTGATGTCACACTTACTTATCATAAAGCTGAAAATAGACTCAAATGTCATTTATGTGAATATTTTATTCCTACACCTCGTACTTGTCCAAACTGTGGAAGTACGCACCTTAAAAAGATTGGTTATGGAACACAGAAAATAGAAGAAGAATTAGAAAAACAGTATCCTGAAGCAAATATCATTCGCTTTGACTTTGATACAACACGAAATAAGAATACTCATTTAAAACTCTTAAAAGATTTTGAAGAACATAAAGCAGATATTATGCTAGGTACACAGATGATTGCGAAAGGACTTGATTTCTCCAATGTTACATTTGTAGGTGTACTCATGGCTGATTTATCTTTAATGGTACCTGACTTTAGAGCCTCTGAACGTACATTCCAGTTACTTTGTCAGGTGGCAGGAAGAAGCGGTCGAGGAGAAAAACAAGGTACAGTTATGATCCAGACATTCAATCCAGAACATTATGCAATTAAAGCAGCAGTCAAGCAGGATTATGATGCTTTCTTTAAAGAAGAGATAGCATTTAGAAAGAAAGCCAAATATCCACCATATTGTCATTTAGTCTCTGTTATAGTACAATCACGTACACCTAAGAATGTTCATTCTATTGCTTTAGATATCAGTCAATACTTAAGGGATCATCTAGAAAAGGTTCGTATCATTGGACCACAGTCTACCTTTAAGATGCAGGATATCTATCGTGAAAGAATTCTTATTAAATATATAGAATCTAAGCCCATCTATGAACAATTAAGTATCATTGATGATTATTATAACCGTACAAGAAAAGGAGGTGTTATTGTGGCATGCGACTTTAACCCGTATTCCACATATTAATATGAAAGAAAGAAATACAGCATTAGATATACTTATTGATTATGAAAAGAATGAAAGCTATTTAAATATTACTTTAAACCATACTCTTACAAAAGACTTCTCACCATCAGAAAGAGGACTTATTACAACATTGGTCTATGGAACTATTCAGAATCGTTTATATTTAGAATATCAATTAGAACCACATATCCATACACGTTTAAAAGTAGTAGAAAGAATGCTTCTATTAATGAGTCTCTACCAGCATTTCTATCTAGATACACCAGATTATGCAATTGTCAATGAAGCAGTAGATATTATTAAGGAAAGAAGAAATAAAAGAGCAGGAGGCATGATTAATGCGATTCTCCATAGCTGTTTTAATGAAACAAGATCTTTAGATGATTTAGATCATGATGAACGTTTATCTATTTCTACAAGTCATCCATTGTGGCTAGTTAAGATGTTGAATGCTCAATATGGCATTGAAACAACAGAAAAGATTCTTCATGCAGATAATGAAGTGCCTTTAAAAAGTGGTCGTGTGAATACTTATAAGATAACACGTGAGGAATTCTTAAAGAAATATCCAGAATTCACTCCAGGTTATTTATCACCGGATAGTGTCTTATTAAAGGAAGGCAATATAGCTCATACAGAAGCTTTTAAAGAAGGCTTAGTGACGATTCAGGATGAATCATCACAGATGGTTGCGCGTCTACTTAATCCAAATGAAGATGATCTTGTCTTAGATATGTGTGGTGCCCCTGGATCTAAAACAACTCACCTTGGCACTTTGATGAATAATAAAGGCACCCTGGATGTCTATGACCTTTATCCTCATAAAGCAAAGCTTATTAAAGACAATGCTCAAAGACTTGGATTGACTAATATTCATGTGCATACAGGAGACAGTACAGACCTCTCAATATTTAATAAACAGTATACAAAAATACTTCTAGATGGACCTTGTTCAGGGCTCGGTGTACTCTCTAGAAAGCCTGAAATAAAGTACCATGACTCTAGTGCAATGGATGAAATCATTCCTATTCAAGCAAAATTACTAGAAAATGCATATTCTTTATGTATAAAAGGTGGTAATATAGTGTATAGTACGTGCACTATAAATAAAAAAGAAAACGAAAAACAGATTGAAAAATTCATAAAGAAGCATCCCGATATGTATGTGGTAGAAGAACGTACTATACTTCCATATGAATATCATAGTGATGGCTTTTATATGTGTCTGTTAGAAAAGGATGTATGATGAAATCAATTTATGACTTAACACTCGAACAATTAAAAGAAGAACTAAAAGCACTTGGACAAAAACCATTCCGTGCAAAGCAGATCTATGAATGGATTTATGTAAAGAATGTCTATGATTTTCATCAGATGACAAATCTTTCTAAAGAACTTCAAGAAACACTTTCTAATCATTTCAGTGATGCACTTTTAACTATTAAAGAAAAACAGGTTGCTCGTGATGGAACAACTAAATATCTTCTAGAATTAGAAGATGGAGGACTCATTGAAACAGTATTAATGATTCAGACTTATGGTCGTTCATTATGTGTTACAAGCCAGTTAGGCTGTAATATGGGCTGTTCATTTTGTGCATCTGGATTATTAAAGAAACAGCGTAACTTAACAAGTGGTGAAATTGTGAAACAGGTCTTGACTGTTATGAATGATTTAAAGGAAAGAGTGACTCATGTAGTTGTGATGGGTACAGGTGAACCATTTGATAACTATGATGAAGTAATGAACTTCATTTATACAGTCAATGAACCTCATGGTCTAGCGATTGGTGCAAGACACCTTACTATTTCTACATGTGGTTTAATTCCTGGAATTGAACGTTTCTCTCATGAACCAATCCAGGTTAACTTAGCTATTAGCTTACATGCACCTAATGATGAAATTCGTAATGAACTCATGCCAATCAACAAACGTTACAATATGGATGACTTAAGAGATGCCATCAAGACATATATTGAACGTACAAACCGCCGTGTTACTCTTGAATATATTTTATTGAAGGATGTCAATGATGATATCAAATATGCGCGTCAGTTAGCCCATTATCTTCGTGGATTAAATGTTTATGTGAACTTGATTCCTTATAACCCTGTTGATGAACATGGCTATAAGCAGTCTTTAGGTCATACAATTACTGCATTCAAGGATGAACTTATTCGTTTACATATTAATTGTACATTAAGAAAAGAACATGGCCGTGATATTGATGGTGCATGTGGACAGTTACGTGCAAAAAGAGAGAAAGGGGCATAATATGGTTATCTCCGCGATGACTGATATCGGAACAAAAAGATCAGTCAATCAAGATAGAGCAGTTTATAAAATCAAAGATCATGAAATCGTTGGTGTATTATGTGATGGAATGGGTGGTCATCTTGCAGGTGATGTTGCAAGTACTCTTGTAAGTAATTATATTATTGAACATTTCTTTGATCATTCACCTTTTATTGATGATGAATCTATTCATGCCTGGATCTCTTCTTTATTATTAACTGCAAATGATTTATTAAATAAAGAAAGTGATATGCATAGAGAATATGCTGGTATGGGTACGACAATTGTCATCTGTTATATGGATGGAAAGAATACCTATATTTCTCATGTAGGAGATAGTAGAGCTTATTTATATAGTGATACTTTAAAACAAATCACGACAGATGATACTTTTGTGAATGAGTTACTTAAAAGAGGTATAATTAATCAAGAAGAAGCCTCTCATCATCCTAAAAGAAATGTATTAGTGCAGGCAATTGGTATTAAAGAAGCTTTACGTATTTCTTTTTATAAGATTGAAGAAGATTATCGTGCAATATTGCTCTGTTCAGATGGATTATATAATTCACTCTCATCTCAACAGATTGAAGATATCTTAAAAGAAGATGAATCAGTCAATCATAAAACAGAAAGACTCATTCAATCAGCCAATGAATTTGGTGGATTAGATAATATTGGTGTTTTACTAATTGAGAAGGGAGAATCATAAGATGAGTGAAAAAGGACGTATTCTTGCTGACCGTTATGAATTAAAAGAATTAATTGGCCAAGGCGGTATGGCAGATGTCTATCTTGCATATGATGATATATTAAAAAGAGAAGTGGCTGTAAAAATACTTCGTTCTTCCTTGACGGGAGATCCTATTTATATTACGCGTTTCCATCGTGAAGCACGTGCAGCAGCTGCATTATGTCATCGTAATATTGTAGAAATCTATGATGTAGGTGAAGAAGATGATCTTTACTATATTGTCATGGAATATGTACGTGGTCAGACTTTAAAAGAATTAATTAATAAGCGTGGTGCACTTCATTATGTAGAAGCGGTAGACATTATGAAGCAGGTTGTATCAGCCACTGCACTTGCCCATTCTATGGGTATTGTTCATCGTGACTTAAAGCCTCAGAATATTCTTGTCACTGATTCTGGTATAGTAAAGATTGCGGATTTTGGGATTGCCTCTATCCAGTCTTTATCACAGGTGACTCAGACAGATACAATCATGGGGTCACTTCATTATCTTGCACCAGAAATCGCAAGAGGTGAAAAAGCGACACCACAAAGTGATATTTATGCATTAGGTGTTGTATTTTATGAATTATTAAGAGGAGATGTTCCTTTTAATGGAGAATCTCCAGTCAATATCGCTTTGAAACATATGCGTGATGAAATACCATCAGTACGTGAGTATAATCCAGCGATTCCTCAGTCAGTAGAAAATATTATTATTAAAGCGACTGCAAAGAATACAAACAATCGTTATCAGTGTGCTGACGATATGTTAGATGATTTAGAAACTTGCTTAGAACGTTTAGATGAACCTAAATTAAGCTTTGATCAAGTGAATAATGATCCAACAATCATTGCGACTGATTCTCAGTTCTTTACTAAAACAGCACCTTTAGATCTTGAAGAAACAAAAACAGAAATAGAAGAAATTGAACCAGAAGAAGAAAAGATAAAAGAGCCAATGGATAAGAAAAAAAGAATTGCGATAGGTGTGGCTATTGGGGCAGTTATCGTATGTCTTGCGATTGTAGCAGGATTCTTCTTATTTGGTGGTAATCAAGATGGTACAATGATGGATCTAGTTGGTAAGACTGAAAAAGAAGCCAAAGCCTTATTAATTGATAAAGGTTATAAGGTATCTGATGATGTTGATTATGAACTCAGTGATAAGTATGAAAAAGGACTTGTTATTGCGACAGATCCTGAAGCAGGACATACTATCAATGAAGGAGATACAGTAACATTTACTATCTCTAAGGGTAAATATATTGTCATGAAGGACTATACAGGTACCTCTTACAGTTCAGCTTATAATGAATTAACAAAGCTTGGCTATAAGGTTAGAAAGTATGAAAAGTCTGATGATGATTATAAAGAAGGTGTTGTTATTGGACAGTCTATTTCTGAAGGTGAAAAACAGGATCCTAATGAAAAAGGCAAAATCATTACTTTAACAGTATCTAAAGGTGTCAGCATTACTGTTCCATCATTATATGGTCAGGATATCAATGCGGCGAAATCTACATTAGAAAGTCAGGGCTTTACTAATGTGAAACTATCTGTATTACCATCACCTACTGATACTGCAACAATTAACTCAATGTCTATTAATACAGTTGTAAAACAGTCAGTTGCACCATATACTCAGGTAAATAGTAAAAGGACTGAGATTATCTTATATTATTATGATAAGAAACCTGCTACTACACCACAAACACCAACACAACCTGACTTACCAGAAAATGACGATGATGATGAAACAACAACAACACCTACAACACCTGGACAATAAGATAGGAGACTATATGCCTAAAGGTCAGATTATAAAAGTCCTTGCAGGATTCTACTATGTCGATACAGGCGAGAAGGTTGTCAGCTGCAGGGCACGTGGTAAATTTAGAAATAGAGGTCAGAAGCCTCTCGTAGGAGACTTCTGTACCTTTCAGGAAGAAAAAGATGGTTCTGGTTATATCCTTACACTAGAAAAAAGATATAACCAATTAGAAAGACCTCCTATCTGTAATGTAGATCAGGCACTTCTTGTATTCTCTATTGCCCAGCCAGATTTTGATCAGATGCTTCTAGATCAATTTCTCGCGATGGTTGAATATGAGAAGATTAAACCAATCATCATTATCACAAAGATAGATCTTAATAGAGAACTTATTCCTGTAATAAAAAAGAAGTACAATGCCTACGATCTTTACTTTGTATCAAGTAAAGAAAATGAAGGCATCGAAGAGATTAAACCAATCCTTAAAAACCGTGTAACAGTCGTTACAGGGCAGAGTGGGGTAGGTAAATCAAGTCTTCTCAACGCCTTAAACATTGAACTTAATATTGAAACAAATGAAATTTCTCAAGCATTAGGAAGAGGAAAACATACTACAAGACATGTTGAACTTATTCCTATGTATGGTGGCTATATTGCAGATACTCCAGGTTTTTCATCATTAGAACTTAAAATGGATCCTGTAGAACTTGCAGTCACTTATCATGATTTTAGAGAACTGTCACATCATTGTAAGTTTAGAGGATGTCTTCATGATAGTGAACCACATTGTGCTGTTAAAGAAGCAGTAGAAGCAGGAGAAATTGATGAAACAAGATATGTTGATTACCTGCAGTTATTAAAGCAGGTTAAAGAAAGGAAAGATAAACGATATGGTTAAAATTGCACCTTCAGTATTATCCGCAGATTTTGCGCATCTTAAAGAAGATATTGATACAATCTATGATGGAGGAAAATCATGGATTCATTATGATGTTATGGATGGACACTTTGTCCCTAATATTTCATTTGGTTACAGCATTCTTAGTAACTTACGTGCTGTGACTGATTTATTCATTGATGTACATTTAATGATCACTGATCCAGGTCAGTACTTAGATGAATTCATCAATGCAGGTGCAGACCTCATTACATTCCATATTGAAGCTGTATCAAGTGTGCAGGAAGCACGTGTACTTATTCAACGTATTCATGATGCAGGATGTCTTGCATCAATCTCTATTAAACCAGGTACTGATGTAGAAGCAATCAAACCATTCTTAGATGATTTAGATATGGTTCTTGTCATGAGTGTTGAACCAGGATTTGGTGGGCAGTCATTCAATCCTGCAGCTTTAGATAAGATTACTGAACTTAAAGAAATCAGAAATGGTAGACGCTACCTCATTGAAGTAGATGGTGGTATCAATGAGAATACAGCCAACCTATGCCGTGGGGCTGGGGCAGATGTTCTAGTGGCTGGAAGCTATGTCTTCAAAGCAGAAAATAGACAGGAAGCTATTGACTCACTCAAATGAAAATAGGCTTATATGCAAGCATGAATAATGGGGATGTCTTTAATAAAGACATCCCTTATATTGCAGTTGATGGTGGTTTAGAACATCTACATCGTCAATCAATTAAACCATTATGTGCTATTGGAGACTTTGATTCTTTACAACATAAAGAATACTTAGAAGGATTAGAAGTACTTACTTTTCCTACTCATAAGGATGAAACAGATACAGAACTTGCCATTAGTGAAGCACTCAATAGAGGTTATGATGAAATAGACCTTTATGGTGTTATTGGTGGTCGTATTGATCATTTTTTAGGTGTACTTATCTATCTCAAACAACATCCAGATATTAAAATCACTTTATATGATGATATAAATAGAATATACCTCTTGCCCAAAGGTAAGCATCAAATAGATTGCAGGGAATATAAGTATTTCTCATGCTTTACTGAAAAGACTTGTACTCTCACATTAAAGAATTGTGATTATCCCCTTGATGGTTATATATTAGAACCACATGATCCACTATGTATCTCTAATCAATGTCATGGTATTCTAACAATTGAAAATAGTGAAGATTTAATATTCATTGAATCACAAAGAATAGGAGGTACATATGGAGAATAAGGATTTTCTTGCGACTGAACCAGTAGGTAAATTACTCAGACAACTCGCCTTACCAACAGTCATTGCGCAATTAATCAACATGCTTTACAACATTGTAGACCGTATGTTTATAGGTCATATTCCTCAAACGGGTGCTCTTGCCTTAACAGGTGTTGGTGTCTGTATGCCGTTAATTATGATTGTGACAGCCTTTGCCTCTTTGGTTGGTAATGGTGGTGCACCACGTGCGTCTATTTATATGGGTCAGGGTAATAATAATTATGCTGAAAAGATATTAGGTAATTGTTTTATTACGCAGATTATCGTTTCTATCGTACTTACACTTATTCTATTCTTTGGAAATCGTACCTTCTTACTTGCTTTTGGTGCAAGCAGTAATACAATTACCTATGCCGTGGACTATATGAATATCTATGCAATGGGGACACTATTTGTCCAATTAACATTGGGAATGAATATGTTTATTACAGCCCAGGGATTTGCGAAAAACGGAATGATTTCAGTTGTCATTGGCGCCTTATGTAATGTTATCTTAGATCCTATTCTTATCTTTGGATTCAATTTAGGTGTCAAAGGAGCGGCTCTTGCGACAATCATCTCACAGGGATGCTCATGTCTCTATGTTCTTCGCTTCTTATTTGGCAAAAAGACAAAACTTAAAATAAAAAAGAAAAATTTATCTTTAGATAACTCTATCATCTTACCTTGTCTCGCTTTAGGTTTTTCTACTTTTGTGATGCAATCAAGTGAGAGTGTCATCCAGGTCTGCTTCAATTCTTCTTTATTAAAATATGGTGGAGATATAGCAGTAGGGGCAATGACTATATTGACTAGTGTTATGCAGTTTGCGATGCTTCCTTTACAGGGATTAGGACAGGGGGCACAGCCTATTATCAGTTACAACTATGGGGCTAAGAATAAAGAACGTGTTCAAAAGACATTTAAGTTATTACTAAAAGTTAGTCTAGTATTCTCAATATGTATCTGGCTTCTTATTCAGATTTTCCCACAGATGTTTGTAGGACTCTTTACAAATGCACAAGAACTCTCACTCTTTACCACAAAAGCACTTAGAATCTATATGGCAGTCGTAGGACTCTTTGGAATACAGATTGCCTGTCAGATGACATTTGTGGCTTTAGGCAATGCGAAAGCATCAGTTATTGTGGCAGTTACTAGAAAATTTATTCTTTTAATTCCACTTATTTATATAATGCCAGCATTACTTGTAGATAAGACAACAGCTGTTTATTTGGCTGAACCGGTGGCAGATATTCTTGCAATCACATTTACAGTATTATTGTTTAGAAAACAATTTACTAAAGCACTTGAACAAATGAACTGAGGTTTCTCAGTTCTTTTTTTTATAGAAATATATTATAATGAAATAGACTGAAAGAAGGATGAATGTATGAGAAATCTAGAAGATATAAAAAGAAGTGGATTTAAAATCATTGAACAAAAAAGAGAAGAATTTATGAAACAGAGTATTCTTTCTGATGAGTTCTTAGATTTATTAGATAAAAACAAAAAGCCATTTGATTTATTGATGTCCTATTATCGTTGTGCGGTAATGGAGATAGAAACAAAATTCAGAGTATTAGATCAGGAATATTCTTTAGAATATGATGGTAATCCTATTGAAAGCATCAAGTCCCGTATTAAATCATATGATAGTATTGCGAGAAAAGTAAGACGCAAGAATATTCCAATGACTATAGAATCATTAGAAGAAAATATAAGAGATATTGCAGGAGTCAGAGTTGTTTGTTCATTTCCTGAAGACATATATGAACTTGCAGATAGCTTCTTAAGACAGGATGATATTACTTTGATTGAAATGAAGGATTATATTAAAAATCCTAAACCTAGTGGTTATCGTAGTTTACACTTAATTGTGCAGGTACCAATCTTCTTGCAGAAGACAAAGAAGTATGTTTATGTAGAAGTACAGCTTCGTACTATTGCGATGGATTTCTGGGCAAGCTTGGAACATAAATTACGCTATAAGAAGAATATTCCTGAAGACGAAGCAAAGCTTATTGCTCAGGAACTTTATGACTGTTCAGTAGAAAGTGCTAAACTAGATGAACGTATGCAGAAGATACGTTCAATGATGAATAAAGGAGAATCTGAATAGATTCTTTTTTTGTTGGAGGAAATGAAACTTTAATATGTGGTAAACATGGCATTTTATTTTGCTTTTATTGTCAAACAGTATTATATATAATCAAAAATAAGGTAATAGATACTACGCAATTATATGATAATAACCATTCAGTGGTCTTGTTGAATTATCAACCTATCATGTGCACTAAACATCGCAACAAGGCAATAGATGATGTTTCTGCAGGATATCATTGGAGAACGAGAAAATGTATTATAAAATACAGCGAGTTTTTTTCATACATGCTATAATTTTACTATATTTTGAAAAAAAGATTGCAGATGAGTTTTTTGAAATATATAAAAGAAGTTCGAAAACAAAGCTTATGAGTCAGACGGATTTTGCGAAAGCATTATGTGTATCATACTCAATTGTCGGTAGGTGAGGAATAGGATTATTCTGCTTTGTGCATGATATTGATTTTAGTGACTTCAAGAATAAATTATGGATTGAAAGTGATTTGGGGATTACTTAGCAGCCAGCAATATCACTCATGCAAATATGGAGGCAGTTTTTACATTGACAGATATGCCATTCAAGTCGGCGTGGTTCATTGGTTTTGATAACGAATAATAATATAAATTAGTTTGTGTGGAGGTATAACTCATGTATCAGGATTTATCTTTTATGAATGTTCCGCTTCCAGAGGACGTTCTGAAATTAAAAATTTATGGTGATTATGCTGGAACCCAGAAAATGATTCGTTATTTTCTGGAAGAAAAGGATATTCCACAGGCGCTTAGAAAACGTCTGGAAATCGAACAGGAAGTCATTGGTGTTATGGGTGGTAATGAGTATCCTTTTACTTATGATGAAGCATTGGAGATTATGACGAGTCATCTTCGTGATTTCAAAAAAGAAGAGTTAGATCATCTGAAAGAAATCAGTGCAGCAGATTGGATTTATATTGATGGTGAGGTACATTTCCAACGTCGATTCTATGAAAATCTAATTAAGACTCGTCCAGATTACGCAAAGCGTGTCATTACAGAAAATCCAGAGGATGAAAAGCAAAATCATATAAATCAGAATCTACTTAATGATAATATACATTATATGAAAGAACATGGAGGAAGAACTGTACACACTCGTATACGTTCAACAATAAAAGCTAAGAAAGAATTCGAAGAGGTAGGACGCAAGGTTCGTGTACATCTTCCAATTCCAAAGGTATACGAACAGGTTTCTAATGTAGAAATTCATGCATCTAATCCAGAGATTACATATGTAGCACCTTTTGATGCACCACAGAGAACAGTATATTTTGAGACTGAACTGAAAGAAAATCAGGAGTTTATGGTTGACTATTCATTTGATTATCATGTGAATTATGTAGAGTTAGATCCTGCCAAGGTATCTGAAGAACAGCCAGATTTCTGTCTGGAAGAGCAGACACCGCATATTGTATTCACTCCTTACTTAAGAGAACTAAGAGATGAGCTTGCAGGAGATGAGACAAATCCAATTATTTTGGCGCGTCGATTCTATGATTTTGTGACAACAAAAGTTATGTATTCTTTCATGAGAGAGTATTTTACAATTGAATGTATTCCAGAATACTGTGCAATTAATCTGAAAGGTGATTGTGGTGTTCAGGCATTACTGTTTATCACACTTTGCCGCATGTCTGGAATTCCAGCACGCTGGCAGTCAGGTTTGTATGTGACGAAGTATTATACAGGATGCCATGATTGGGCACAGTTCTATGTAGCACCGTATGGATGGGTATTTGCAGACCCTTCCTTTGGTGGAAGTGCATGGCGTGAAGGAGACAAAGTACGTTGGAACTATTACTTTGGTAATCTCGACATTTTCCGTATGCCAGCTAACTCTGAAATCCAAAAAGAATTCATGCCGGAGAAAAAATGGCTTCGCATCGATCCGATTGATAATCAGAGAGGAGAATTTGAGTACGAGGATCATGGTCTTCGTTTCTCCCAGCTGGATGTATCACAGGAACTGATTTCTATGGAAGATATTGAAAAATAAGCAGATAATATAAAACCAGTGATTGGATTAATAACGGCTTCGGGGAGCAATAATGCCTCTTGAAGCCGTTATTGTGTACTACGACTTAATACTCTGTATTTGAAATCGTAGCTTATAGGATGCCTGTACATGTATTTAAAAATTTTCTATATGTATTATATCGTATCTTACTCCGCTTTTTCTCAATCAAATGCATTATCGGATTTCAGCCTTCACCGTCTATATTTATATTGAGGCGGGGAATTGCCATATCTTTAGATAAAATATCAGAAATAGACGCCTTTGCAAGTGGACTTGCAAGGCTTTTATTTTTATCATTTTACATAGCTCGTAGCCTTCACAAAATCTTCATGAAATAATTAGCACACACCTCTTGTTATTGTGACGTTGGTTTTGTCTAGTTTCATATAGTCCCGTAACGCCCTAGTTACAAGGGTTTCACGGATTTTGAAAATTTGTAGCTGTTCATCAAAAATCGTCATTTTTCAGAAATTTGGTGTCAAAATTGGCGTCAGATAGCACACCAGAGAGAAAAATTAAATATTTTATAGACTATGGAACGTACACTTTTGGCGTTCCTTTTCTATTTCCAGTCGTTCAGAAATGGACGGCTTTTTTCATACCCAAAATCGAAAGGAGAAAGAGAAAATATGAATAAGCTAGTAAAGCGATTGCTAACAGGAACGCTTGCTTTTGCAACCATTCTCACGGCATTACCAGTGACGGCGGTTCATGCTTCCGGCAATCAATACTGGACAGAATCAGCAGAACGTGTCGGCTACATTGAACATGTTATGAATGATGGTTCTATCAAATCTACATTCAATGAGGGACACATGAAAGTTGAGGGCGAAACTGCCTACTGCGTGGATATCAATACCAGTTTTAAGAATGGATATAAAACACGTTCTGACGCAAGCTCCCGTATGAGTAGCGATCAGATTGCGGACGTTGCTCTTTCCTTAGAGTACGTCAAGCAATATACCGCTTCTCATACGAACTTGAATTACAAACAGGGATACTTGCTGGAACAGTGTGTTGTCTGGCAGAGGTTGAGTGAACAGCTCGGCTGGCAGTGCGATAACGTCAGAGCTTCCTATAATGAAATCTCACAGGCAGTACAGAATGAAGTTTACGCTGGTGCGAAAGCATTTGTGAAAGCAAATAAGGGACGCTATGAATGTGGCGGTTACATTTATACTGGCGAAGGACAGGACATCGGACAGTTCTGGGCAAAGTTAAATGTAGGAAATGCAAAGGTCAAAAAGACTTCTTCCAATCCCACGGTCACAGATGACAACGCCAACTATTCCTTTGAGGGTGCGACATTTGGTGTCTATTCTGATAAGGGCTGTAACAGCCAGCTTGCCACACTTACTGCCGATGGAAACGGCGATACCAAAGAAGTTGAGGTAAAAGCAGGAACAATTTACATCAAAGAGCTTTCTGCTCCAAAGGGTTATAAGCTGGATTCTATTGTCCATGCCTTAAATGTGGAAGTTGGAAAAACAGCTACATTGACTGTTACTGACACTCCAAAGGTCACAGAGACTTTGATTGATTTATTCAAAATTGACATGGAAACAGGAAAATCTACTCCACAGGGAACTGCTTCTTTAGAGGGTGCAGAGTTCACATGGAGCTATTATGACGGATACTACAATGCAGATAATCTACCTGCAAAAGCTACCCGTACATGGACAACCAAAACCGTTGCCGAAAAAGACAGTGACGGAACTATCCGTTATGTATCCAGACTTGCCGACAGCTACAAAGTATCCGGCGACAGCTTCTATACACAGGACGGTAAAAATGTACTGCCACTTGGTACACTCACTGTCACAGAAACAAAAGCACCAAACGGCTACTTATTAGATGGTGCATATATGCAGGCTGACGGAAATTCCGAACAAATTAAGGGAACATACCTTACACAGATTTCCGAAGATGGCGAACTTGCCGTACTTTCTGGAAGCAATCAGTATTCCGTATCCGACAAAGTTATCCGTGGCGGTGTAAAAATCCAGAAACGTGACCTTGAAACAAAGGATACCAAAGCACAGGGAAGTGCGACCTTACAGTACACAGAGTTCAATATCATTTCTTTAAATGACAGTCCTGTACTGGTTGAGGGAAAATTATACAACAAGAATGAAACCGTCAAGAAGATTCAGACAGGAATTGACGGAATCGCTTCTACTTCTGCTGACCTGCTCCCTTACGGAAATTACAGATTAGAAGAAAGCAAAGCACCAGAGGGCTATTTGACAGACGGTGCAAAGGCAATCGACTTTTCTATCACAGAAGATGGAAAAATCGTGGACTTGACCGACAAATCCCACTCTGTCTACAACCAGATTAAGCGTGGCGATATTGAGGGTGTAAAAATCGGTGCAGGTACACATAAACGTCTTGCAGGTGTTCCATTCAGAATCACAAGCAAGACAACGGGAGAATCCCACATTGTAGTTACTGACAAAAACGGTCAGTTCTCCACTGCTTCAAGCTGGGCTTCCCACAAGGTCAATACCAATGCCGGAAAATCCAGTGAGAACGGTGTATGGTTCGGTACATCTGAACCAGACGACAGCAAAGGTGCATTACTCTATGATACCTATGTGATTGAGGAATTAAAGTGTGATTCCAACGCCGGATTTAAGCTGATTCCAGCCTTTGAGGTGGTCGTATCCAGAAATAAAGTGACCGTAGATTTAGGGACACTGACTGATGAATACGAAAAAGAAATCACAATCCATACCACAGCGACCGACAAGAAAACAGGCGAAAAAATGATTGTTGCCGGAAAGGACATCAAGATCGTGGACAAAGTCACACTTGATGGCTTGGAAGCTGGAACAAAATATAAACTTTCCGGCTGGCAGATGTTAAAGGAAGAAAACGCCGAACTTCTGATTGACGGGAAACGTGTAGACAGTAATTATACTTTCACTGCTGACAGTGAAAAAATGACGGTTGAGATTACTTACAGTTTTGACGGTTCAGCTCTTGGTGGTCAGAACCTTGTTACTTTTGAGGAATTGTACGATATAAGCAATCCGAAAGAGCCTGTCAAGGTTGCCGAACATAAAGACATCAACGATGATGGACAGACTGTTCTTATCACAGAACGTATCATCAAAATCCTAACGACCGCTACGGACAAGAACGGCAAGAAAGAAATCGAAGCCGGAAAAGATGTAACGATTGTGGATAAAGTTACATTAGATGGGCTGGAAGTTGGAACAAAATACAAACTTTCCGGCTGGCAGATGTTAAAAGAGGAAAATGCCGAACTTCTGATTGATGGAAAGAAAGTATCCAATGATTATGAGTTCACAGCCGACAGCGAAAAAATGACGGTTGAGATTGCCTTTACCTTTGATAGTTCTTCTCTTGGTGGCAAGAGCCTTGTCACATTTGAAGAATTATACGATATGACCAATCCAGACGAACCAAAGAAAGTGACGGAACATAAGGACATCACAGACGATGGACAGACTGTGACAATCAAGGAAGTGCCGGAAGTCCCAGATACACCAAAGGATACCGACACGCCGGATACACCATCTACGGTTACTAAGACAAGTGACAGTCCAAAAACAGGCGACAATACCAATATCTATGCTTATCTTGCCATGCTCGGTCTTTCCTGCGTAGGGCTTGGCGGTATGCTTTACTTCAAACGCCGTAGAAAGAAATCATAAGGCGGTAATGTAGCGGTTGGTAGAGCGTTCAAGGTCGCCACCCTTTTTGTAACTTCACGCTCTCGTGAAGCTCTGATTTACGGGAGCGTGAAATCCACTAGGGGCGTGGGGAGTGTAGCTCCCCACAAAGTACAGCAGGAAAGAAACTAAAACAGAAAGAAAAGAGGTCAATTATTTATGGAATTAAGATTTGTCGTACCAAACATGGAAAAGACATTCGGAAACTTGGAGTTTGCCGGAGAAAATACTACGGAACAGCAGAGAATCAATGGGCGTATGGCTGTCATTAACAGGAGCTACAACCTGTATTCCGATGTACAGAGAGCAGATGATGTTGTCGTTGTGCTTCCTGCCAAAGCTGGCGAAAAACATTTCTCGCCGGAGCAGAAAGTAAAACTTATCAACCCACGAATCACTACCGATGGTTATAAAATCGGGGAACGTGGATTTGTCAATTATATCCTGCTTGCAGACGATATGTTACCAGCAGAAAGTAAATAAGGGGGTATTCAGATTATGAGATTAGCAAATGGAATCGTCATTGATAAAGAAAAGACTTTTGGAGTGTTGTTAAACCGCAAACTCTACCCATCTGATAACTGCAAATTATATTACCCTATATAATAATGTATTCTTATAGCGACCGCAGTTTATTTCAATCAATAAATCATAGATAAAGAAAAGATG